>JACCUO010000087.1 GCA_013811765.1 Thermoleophilaceae bacterium
GTGCAGGGCCTCGTCCGGCACCGGTCTCAGCTCGGCGCGCCCGCGCACGGCGGAGTCCCGCCAGCGCCCGATCGCCTCGCGGGCCCCGCCCGGCAGGTCGAGCGCCAGGAACAGCCGCACCCCCTCCGGCACCGCGGGAGCGTTCACCAGACGGGCCGTTCCTCGCCGCGCAGCAGCCGTCGTAGGAGGTGCATTCCGACGGTGGTGGAGCGGTCGCGGATCTCGTCGCGGTCGCCGGGCATCTCGGTGGTCCGCGCAATGGTGGTGCCATCGGCGTCCAGGGCGCACCAGCAAACCGTGCCGACGGGCTTGTCCTCGCTCCCGCCACCCGGACCCGCGACACCCGTGATGGCGATGGCCACGTCGGCGGGGACGCGCTCGAGCGCGCCGGCCGCCATCGCCTCCGCCACCTGGGGCGAGACCGCGCCGCACACCTCGATCAGCTGGGCGGGGACGCCCAGCAGAGCGACCTTCGCCTCGTTTGCATATGCCACCGCGCCGCCCGCCACGTATGCCGAGGCCCCCGGCGGCTCGGTCAGCCGTGCGCCCATCAGGCCGCCGGTACAGGACTCCGCGGTGGCCACCTTCCAACCCCTCCTCACCAGCAGGTCCGCCACCTGCCGGTCAACGGTGGAACCGTCCGTGGAGAAGAGCGTGGCCGAGTGACGCTCTGCGATGAACGCCTTCAGCTCTTTCCACGCCGCCTCACCCGAGGGCTCGTGGCGAACCACCACCTCCACCTCTCCACGGCGCAGGCACGTCGTGATCTCGAGCTCCTCGAAGCCTGCGATGCGCTCCTGTGCCCCGTGCAGGGTGACCGCGATCTCAGACTCGGGGATGCCGAAGAGCCGCAACATCTCCTGCCGGTAGGCGGTCGCTCCTTCGACCGCCGCGCGGAAGGCATCGGTGGCCATCGCCTGCTCCCACATCGCGTGTAGCTCCCGCGGAGGGCCGGGGAGCACGACGACGGTCGGGCCCGAGCCATCCATCGGCGGCACGATCATCCCGGGCGCCGTGCCAGCGGGCTCGATGATGGTGGCACCCTCCGGCACCAGCGCCTGCTTGCGATTGGCGGCGCGAACCGCCTCGAAGTCGAGCTTTCGCCAGCGCCGGGTCAGCGACTCGAGAATGTCCGCGATCCGGCCCTCGAGCGCCCCGTCGAGCGCCAGCGGACGGCCGGCGAAGCGCGCCACCACCTCGAGCGTGATGTCGTCCGCGGTGGGACCGAGCCCTCCGCTCGTCACGATCAGCCCCACTCCCTGGTCGGCGAGAAAGCGCAGTTGGGCCTCCATGTCCTGCGGGCGATCCCCGCAGATCGTGATGTGGGCCAGGTCCACCCCCAGCTCACGCAGGCGGTCTGACAGCCACGGCCCGTTCCGGTCGCGCACCCTGCCCGTCAGCACCTCCGTGCCGGTGACCACGATCCCGGCGCGGGTGCTCATGCTGCCCGCCTCACGCGCAGGGCCGCATCCCCTCCGCGATCTCGGTCGCGCCCTTCGGGGTAAGGTCGAATCCCACCGCCTCGGGGCTGGGCGTGATCCGAACGGGCTTACCGTTGAGCCGCAGGTCCACCGCGCGCTTGCCGAGGTTCACGCGCAGCCGCTTGGCCTGCCTGAAGGTACGCGGCGCCTCCAGGGTTCCCTCGAACACGATGTCGGTTCCCTCGCCCGAGTCCATGCAGGCATATGTCGGCGCCGCGGGCGCCACTCGCACGGTAACTCCCTTCGGAGGTGGCGGTGGGGCCGGCTTAGGACGGGGCTTGGGCCTGGGCCGCGGCTGTGTCTCGGTCTGGGTGTCCTCGGTTGCCGCGCGGTCGGAGGTGGGCCTGTCCTCGCCGCCCCCCACCAGGCCGAGGACGAGCAGGAACGCCACGAGGACCAGCGCAAGGCCCACGACAGCTGCTCCCTTGCTCGGCGGCCCGGGCGGGGGCCGGCGGCGGCGGGCCTCGCGCCGGGGGGCCGCCTTGCGTCCGGGCAGAGGCTGGGTCTCGAAGCTCTCCTCCACTTCGTGGGTTGCGCGGTACTCCTCGACCAGGAGGTGCGCATCGACCCCCACCACCTCGGCGTAGGTGCGCAGGAACGTCTTGACGAAGGTCGGCCCCGGCAGGAGGCCCCACTCCTCGTTCTCGAGCGCCCGAAGGTACTTGGCACGGATCTTCGTACGCTCCTCGACATCGGCGATGCCGAGCTTCTGGCGCAGCCGCGCCTCTCTCAAGGTTTCACCGATAGGCGGCATGCGAACGCCTATTCTGGCGGACGGCCGGGATGACACCGGTTCGGTGGTGAGCCGTCAGTGCAGGCGCTCGCACGATGGGTTGATCGGGCGGCGCTCCTCCCGCCGGTACCCGGGGTCGAGAGCTAGGGTGAGCTGTCCTCGGTTCCGCCGCCCACGGCGGCGCTCGTGACCGGCTCGTCGAGCGCTGCGAGCGTGCGCGAGAGGTCCGCCTCGGTCACGAGCACCTTCCGCGCCTTGGAGCCCTCGTAGCCGGAGATCACGCCCCGGCGCTCGAGCATGTCGATCAGCCGCCCGGCGCGCGTGTAGCCCACGCGCAGGCGCCGCTGCAGCATCGAGGTGGAGGCGGTGTCCATCTGCACCACGGTCCGGATGGCCTCGGCAAGCAGGTCGTCCTCGTCCGGGTCGAAGTCGGACTCGCCCTCATCCCCCTCCCCGTCCTCCTCGACGGCCTCGAGCAGCTCTTCCCGCAACTCGGGCTCTCCCTGCTTGCGCCAGTGGGCGGTGATCTTCTCGATCTCCTCCTCGGTCACGAATGCCCCCTGGATCCGGTTCAGCTTCGTTCCGCTGCCGGGGCGGAAGAGCATGTCGCCGCGACCAAGGAGCGACTCGGCGCCGTTCTGGTCGAGGATCACCCGCGAGTCGGTCTGCGAGGAGACCGCGAAGGCGATCCTGGCGGGCACGTTGGCCTTGATCATGCCCGTGATGATGTCCGCGCTCGGCCGCTGGGTGGCGAGCACGAGATGGATGCCGACCGCACGCGACTTCTGCGCGAGCCGGATGATCGCATCCTCGACCTCACCGGGGGCGATCATCATCAGATCGGCGAGCTCGTCGATCACGCAGAGCAGGTAGGGCAGCGCCCGCTCGCCGTTGCGTACGCGGAGGCGGTTCAGCTCCTCGAGCTTGCGTGTGCGCGCAGCGCTCATCAGCGAGTAGCGCTCCTCCATCTCCCGGATCAGGTTCTGCAGGACGTTCGCGGCGAGCCGCGGGCTTGTCACCACCGGGGTGATCAGGTGCGGGATGTGCTCGTACAGGTTGAGCTCCACCTGCTTGGGATCTACGAGGACCATCCGGACCTCGTTGGGTGACGAGCGCATGAGGATCGAGGCGAGCATGGCGTTCACGCACCCCGACTTACCGGAACCTGTGGTGCCGGCCACGAGCACGTGGGGCTGGGCGGCCAGGTCGATCCCGATCGCCTTGCCGTCGATGTCCTTGCCCAGCCAGACTGTGAGCGGGGACCAGCCCTCCGGTGACTCCTGCGCGACGTCTCCCAGGTGCACCATGTGCCTCACCGTGTTCGGCACCTCGACCCCGACCGCGCGCTTGCCCGGGATGGGCGCGAGTATCCGCACGTCGTCCGCGGCGAGCGCGTAGGCCAGGTCGTCGCGCATCCCCCCGACCTTCGACATCTTGATACCGGGCGCGAGCCGCAGCTCGTAGCGCGTCACGTGGGGGCCGCTCACGCTGCCGACGATCTTGGCCTCGACGCCGAAGTGGCCGAGCGCCTCGACGAGCTGGGCGCCTACCCGGTCGGTCACCGTCGTGTCCGGCTTCTGCCGTGCCTTCGACCGCTCGAGGAACCTTGCGCTTGGGAGGGCATAGTCGAGATCGTCGGCCTCGGTGACCCCCGAGCGGGGGTTGCCCATCGGGGTCAGGCGCTCCTGGACGACCTCGGTCTCATCCGCCTCCGGGGCGGTTGGCCCGGCTTCTTCCTCCAGTGGCGCCTCGCATACCCCTTCTTCCGGGATCACTTGCGTGTCGGGCTCGACTTCCGGCTCGGCGCCGAACAGGTCGGGAAAGCGTGCCTCGGCATCGAGGGCGGGAGCTTCGACGTGAGTGGCGTGCACGATCGGCTCGACCCCGGGTGGCTCCGGCGGGCGTGTGCGCCGGGCCTTTGGTGGCGGAGGGTCCCGTTCGGCAAGGACCGCGGTGGCCTGGGAGGTCGAGTGCCTCACGCGGCGGCTGGTCGTGGCGACGCCATCTCGGGTGGCTCCGACTATTCCCGCGATCGACGCGCCCGTGACCAGCAGCAGGCCGCCCGCGACCAGGAACCCGAAGAGTATGTGCGCGCCGATCTCCGAGAAGAGCGTGCGCGTGGCCCAGAACAGGAGCTCCCCCAGTGCGCCACCCCGCCCTTCGACGTAGCCGGGGTCCAGCAGCGGCGAATGTGCTCGCGGGCCGGGCCCGAGCCCGACCGATCCGGCGGCAAGCCCCAGCGTGATCCCGAGGGCAAGGCACAGCGCACCGGCGCGAAACGGCCGCACGGCCGGTAGTAGTGGGCGCAGCACGAGCAGTGCCCCGGCGGCGAGCAGGCCGATCGGGACCAGGTAGGCCGCCTCTCCGAAGGCGAAGCGCAGGCCGTCCTTGAGCACGCCACCCACCTCCCCGCCGGCCTCACCGAGATAGAGCACGAAGGCGAGGAAGGCGGCGATCGACACGAGCCCGAGCCCCACCATGTCGAGCTGTGTCTGCCCAAGCGTGGGCAGGCGCAGGCGTGACCGGCCGGCGCGTGAGCGCACGCGCCTGCGGACGGGCCTGCTGGTGCTGCGACGGCTTGCCATGACTGATCTCGTTCCTTCGACGGCAAGTGGCCCGACCCTCCCTACCATCCAGGGGCATGAGCAGGTCCCCCAGGGTGCTGGTCGTCGAGGACGACCGCGACATCGCCGACGTGCTGCGCCGCTCGCTCGGCATGGAGGGCTACGACGTTCGCCTGGCCGGGGATGGCGAGGAGGCGCTCGCCGAGTCGGCCGTGTTCGAGCCGGACGCGGTGGTGCTCGACCTGGGCCTGCCCAAGCTCGACGGCATCGATGTCTGCCGCCGCCTGCGCGGGGAGGGCGACGTGCCAATCCTGATGTTGACCGCCCGCGACGGCGTGGACGACCGCGTGGAGGGGCTCGACTCCGGAGCCGACGACTACCTGGTGAAACCATTTGAACGCGTCGAGCTCCTGGCGCGCCTGCGAGCCCTCCTGCGCCGGCGTCCCCCGCGCGGCAGCGCCTTCCTGGTGGCCGGCGACCTGCGCCTGAACCCGGATACGCGGGAGGTCCTCCGCGGCGAGCGGGAAATCGAGCTGACCGGCCGTGAGTTCGAGCTGCTGGAGCACCTGATGCGCAACGAGCGCCTGGTGGTCTCGCGCGAAAAGCTGCTCGACGAGGTGTGGGACTACCACCCCTACGCCGAGACGAACACGATCGACGTGTTCGTCTCCAACCTCCGCCGCAAGCTCGAGGCGGGCGGCGAGGAGCGCGTGCTGCACACCGTGCGCGGCTCCGGCTACGTGCTGAGGCCGGCATGAGGCTCAGGGTGCCCGGAGCTCTGCGCCGGATGCGCCTTCGCCTGCCGGTTCGGCGGAAGCTGGCGATCGTCTCGGCCGGGCTCACATTCGCGATCCTGCTGCTCTTCGCGCTGGTGGTCGGGGCGTTCACCGAGCAGAAGCTGCGCTCGAGCTTCGACAACGACCTGCGTGCCACCGCCGCCGACCTCCAGGGGAGCTTCCGGATCGAGCGCGACGACAAGGGCAATCCCCAGCTCCAGGCGAATCCCGCTCTGCTGAGGATCGCGGCGGCCGGCGGCGCGTCGGTCCGGGTCGTGGATCGGGAGAACCGGGTCATCCGGGCTGCGGGCCCCCCGATCGATCTCGGGACGCCGAATGAGGGCGTGCGAGACATGGGCGACCACATGGTGGTCGCACGACCACTCTTCGCGGGATCGCTCGATCCCACCGGTAGCTTTCTGCTCACGCCGGAGCCGATCGACGGGGCGGTCGCCTTCGTCCAGTACGCAAAGCCCAAGCAGAACCTCGAGACCACGACGGCGAGGGTGCGCCTGTTTCTGGCGCTCGGGGTCCTCGGGGGTACCCTGCTGGCCTTCTTCGCCGGACTGGCCGTGGCACGGCGGGCGATGCGGCCGATCGCCGACCTGACGAAGGCCGCGCGCGAGGTGGCGCGCACACGTGACCCGGCCATGACGCTGCCAAAGCCCCACGCCAACGACGAGGTGGCCGATCTCGCCGACACCCTGGAGGACATGCTCGGCTCGCTCGACGCTGCTCGCGGGGAGACCGAGTTGGCCCTCGAACGCCAACGCGAGTTCGTGGCGGACGCCTCTCACGAGTTGCGCACGCCCCTGACAAGCATCCTCGCGAACCTGGAGCTGCTCGAGGCCGAGCTGGAGCGGCCGGGCGGACCCCGCGACAGCGGGGATGCGGCCGAGATCGCGGCCTCTGCGCTGCGCTCCTCGCGACGCATGCGCCGACTTGTGGGTGACCTGCTCCTGCTCGCCCGTGGCGACGCCGGGCGGCAGGCGACCAGGGCCCCCGTGAACCTCGCGCAGATCGTCCGCGATGCCGCGGCGGAGGCGGCCGCACTCGCCAGCGGGCACCCCGTCTCGCTCGACCTGCCCTCCGATGATGAGCCCGCGCCGACCGTGGATGGCGCCCCCGACGATCTCCACCGCCTGGTGCTCAACCTGCTCGAGAACGCGCTCGTGCACACTCCTGCCGGCACGCCGGTGGTCGCGTCGCTGAGACGGCTCGAGGGCGCCGTCTGCCTCGAGGTGGCCGATCGCGGGCCGGGCGTGCCGGCTGCGCTACGCGAGCGGATCTTCGAGCGCTTCACGCGTCCCGGCCTCTCCGAGGGCCGCCGACCGGCCGCCAGCACCGGATTGGGACTCGCGATCGTGCGCGCCGTTGCGGAGGCCCACGGCGGGGAAGTGGAGATATGCGACGCGGAAGGGGGCGGCGCCCTCTTCCGGGTGACGCTTCCCACCCAAAAAGCGATCCGATCGCCATCCGGCGGTGTTAGGGCTCTCGAGCAGGAGCCCGTGCCCGACCGCGAGCCCAAACCCGTGCCCGACCTAAGGGGAACAGACACCACATGAAGCGCCTTTTTGCCCTCCGGCCCTCGCCCGCGATGGTCGTCGCCTGCATCGCCCTGTTCGTGGCGCTCGGCGGCGTTTCATACGGCGTGGCTACCGGGTTCATCGACAGCCGCGAGATCCAGGACAACACTATCCGCACCCGGGACCTGCGCAACAACGAGATCCGCGGCGTGGACATCCGCAACAGCACGATCCGCGGCGCGGACGTGGCGCTCAACACGCTCGGCGGCGTGGACATCCTGGAGCGGAAGCTCGGGAAGGTTCCCTCGGCCGCCACCGCCGACACGGCGACCGCCGCCGGTGACGCATCCACGCTCGGGGGGATCGGGCCCTCGGGCTTCCTGCGCCCGGACGGGTCGCCGTTCGTGGCGCTCTCCCCGACTGCGGACTGGGGTGCCACCGGCCCGACCCCTCCGGGCTACTTCGTCGACCCGATCGGGTTCGTGCACCTGCACGGCGCGCTGCGCCGTATCACGGGGACGGGGAACGGCGCGCGTGCGCTGACCCTGCTGGCGGCACAGCCGGGCGCCGTGAAGCGCCTTCCGGCCTATGCCGAGAGCAACACACCCGATGCCGTGAAGGTGGCCGGGGTCAGGATCGAGCCCAGCGGGGAACTCTTCGTGAACGGCGTTGGGAACGGTGACCTCGTATCCCTCGAGGGCATCACCTACCGCGCCGGCGACTGAGCGCCGCTCAGACCTCTACGACGACCGGCAGGACCATCGGGCGGCGCTTCATGCGCCGGTAGACGAACTCCGCGAGATCGTCGTGGAGGTGGGTCTGCAGCAGCGAGATCTCGTTGATCCCGTCCTTGGCAGAGCGGCTCAGCGAGTCGGTTACGGCGTCGCGCAGGGCATCGACCAGACCCGCGTCGTCGTCGATGAACGGAACGCCGCGGAAGATGATCTCGGGCTCCGCGACCGAGCGCCCGTCCTGCTCTGAGACGGTGGCCACCACGATGAAGATCCCGTCCGCGGAGAGCATGCGCCGATCGCGCAGGGCCACGTCCTCGATGT
>JACCUO010000089.1 GCA_013811765.1 Thermoleophilaceae bacterium
GGGACAAGCTCTACATGGTCGCCGGCTTCATCATCGACTCCTACCGCCACGAGCCCGACCTGATGAAGGTGATCATCGTGGAGGTCACGCGCGCGGCCAACTCCTTCGGGCGCCTGCACCTCGAGAAGATCCGCGAGGCCTATGCCGGCATCGGGGGAATCGTGGAGGCCGCGCGCGAGGAGGGTGTGTTCAAGGCCGACATCCCCGCGGAGTTCGCTGCCATGTGCTTCTACGGCGCGATCGAGCAGCTGCTCTCCGGGTGGATCTTTGACCTCCTCCCCCAGACCGAGCAGGAGTTCGAGGCGGCCAAGGGGCTCGTCGTGGATGCGATCTGCGGGGGCCTCGAGGCCTCGAAGCCAGGTGCCCCGGCCGTGTCTGGTTGAATGATCCGATGGACAACGACCTCGCGAAGCGGCTCATGTGGACCGGTCTCCTGGCGGGCACCGGGGCGGTTGTCTCGATCGTGGCCAACCGGCTCGCCACGATCATCTGGGTCCGCCTCTTCGACGAGGATCCGCCCGACGCCTGATGGAGAGCTCGGCGCGAGGCACGAATTGGCAGGGAGGCCCGTCCCCCTCGGGCGCCGGCCAGGGCGACCCACCGCCGGCCGGGCTTTCCGGGATCGGGGAGCGGGTCAGGTCCATCGCAAATGAGCGGCTTGGTCCCGATGCGGGCGAGCGGCTCAAGAGTGCCGCGGGAGAGCGGCTGAAGTCGGTCGGGGGCGACCGGTTGCCCTCAGGGGCCGGGGAGCGCCTGCGCAACGCGGCCGGGGGGATGGGCGGCCCGGCGGGTGCGACCGTTCCCGCGCCCCCCTTCGAGGAGCGCCCGGAGCTCTACGTGGGCGCTGCCTTCGCCGGCGGGCTCGTGCTCGCGGGCTTCCTGAGGTTGCTCGGCCGGTGAGCCCGCCGGGGGGCGACAGCTCCGAGAAGTCCCTCGGCGACATCGTCGCAGAGGTCTCCGAGAAGGCTTCGCTGCTCGTCCGTCAGGAGATCGAGCTGGCCAAGTCCGAGGTCATCGCGAAGGCGAGGACACTCGGGAAGGGCGCGGCCGTGGCCGGGGCGGCGGGCGTGTTCCTCATCTTCGCCGTGATCATGCTGCTCCAGACGCTCGCCTGGCTGCTGGCGGACGTGTTCGACAACGTCTGGATCGGGTTCGGGATCGTCACTCTGCTGCTGATCGTGATGGGCGTACTCGCCGGGCTTCAGGCCAAGAAGTGGCTGTCCACCGGCGCCCCGACCCCCGATGCGGCCATCCAGGAGGCCAAGATCACCCGCCAGACGCTCGAGCGGCAGGGCATTCAGCGCGATCAGCTCGGGCGCTCGCTCGACAGAACGAAGGAGGAGGCGAATCCCTGATGGCGTCGAGCCTGCCCGCAAATCGCAGCCCCGAGCAGATCCGCAGCTCGATCGAGGCCACTCGTCAGGAGCTCGCCTTCTCGGTCAACGACCTGCGCTCCAAGGTCACCCAGCTGGCGGACTGGCGCCGGCAGCTGATCGACAACCGCCAGACGGCGCTGATCGGGGCCGGCGTGGCAGGGTTCGTGATCGGCGGCGGGGTGGCAGCCACGTTCTCGCTGCTCAAGCGCCGCCGCCGCTGAGCCTGAGCAAAAAGGCCTAGGCCGGCGCCGTTCCCTCGATCGGCCCCGGGCCGGCTGATGGCCCTTCGGGCGGCGTCTCAGGCGGGGGCTCAGGCGCAGGGCGAGGGTTGATGTCCCGGTACTCGGCGTACTCCCTGATCGCGATCTGAAGCGAGGCCGCCACCGGCACGGCCACGAGCGCTCCGAGTACGCCCAGGAGTGCCGCGCCGAACAGCACCGCGACCACCACGAGGAACGGGTTGATGTTGACCGCTCGCTTCTGGATCTGCGGCTGTATCAGGTTGTTCTCGACCTGCTGGTAGATGATCGAGAAGATCACCCAGACGATCGTGGCGGTCGGAAAGTCGGAGAACAGCGTGACGACGGCAACGACCACGGCGCCGATCGTTGCTCCGATCAGCGGGATGAGGTCCAGGAAGAAGACGATCACGGCCAGCGGGGCGGCGAACGGCACCCCGAGGATCGTGAGCACGAGGTAGGAGAGCAGTCCCGCCAGGGTCGCCTGTGCGAGTGCGCCGGCGACATAGTTGCCCACCGCCTTGGCCGCCCGTCCGAGAACGCGGTCGATCCGCCTTGCCCGGTCCTCGGGCAGGAACCTCAAACCGGCGTCGATCCACCTCCTGCCGCTACCGAGCATGAACGCCGTGAGGATCAGGATCGTGACGAGGGCAAAGATCGAGTTGACGATCCCGAGGCCGACGTCCCGCAGGGTCGAGGCGGCTCCACCGAGCTTGCGGGGCAGCTTCTCCGCCTCACCCTGGAGCGTTTGGGTTACGTCGTAGTCCTTGTTGATGTTGCGCAGTGTCTCGTTGTCGTTCACGAACCGCGTGATGTCGCGTGCGTACTGGGGTGCGTTCTGCGCGAGGTTGTTTCCTTCCTCGACGAGCGGCGGGACGATCAGGGCCCCGAGGGCGAAAGGCACCGCCAGCACTCCGAGGTACACGAGCGTGATCGCAAACCCGCGCTTCATGCGCTGGTCCAGGAAGTTGACCGGTCCCGACAGAGCGACCGCGAGGAAGGTGGCCACCAGGAGCCAGCCGATCGGCCCGCGCAGCAGGTACACGAGGTAGAAGCCGATCCCGAGCGCGACCACGATCAGGACCGTTCGGGCCACGACGCGGGGAGACGGAGGGTCGGGTGCGGCCACCGGTCTGGATTCTGGCCGCAGACCCGGACGGCGCGGAGGAATGCGCTCCTCCCGCGGAGCCTTTACGCGAGAAAGCGGTCGGGAACGGTCGCCAACCCGAGCATCCCCGGGCCGGCATGCACGCTCATCACCGGTCCCAGTTCGCTCACGAACTCCGGCTCGCGGTCGAAGATGTCGCGGCACCGGTCCACAAGTCGCTGTCCCTGGTCGGGCGCGGCGCAGTGCTGGACCGTCCAGCCGTCCGCCCCGCAGTCGTGTCGCTGCTGCGCATAGTCGACCAGCCGTTCGAACATCCGCGCGCTCGTTCGCACCCGCTCGACGGGGGCCATCTCGCTCTCGATGGTGAGGATCGGCTTGACCTTGAGCGTTGACCCGATCCAGGCACTCGCCGCTCCGATCCGCCCGCCGCGCCTGAGGAACTCGAGCGTGTCGAGCGCGAACCACATCTTGAGCTCCGCCCGCGCATCAGTCACCTCCTTCTCCACCGCGTCCAGGTCAAGGCCCCGGGCGGCCGCACGGGCTGCGACCAGGGCCATCAGGCCGAGGGCCCCGGCAGCGGTCTTCGAGTCCACGACTCGGACGCGCTCGCCGCCCTTCCCCTCGCGCTCGAGTTGCCGGGCCGCCTGCCGCGCGGCGCCCGCCGTGCCGGAGAGCCCCTCGGAGATGTGCACCGAGACCACGTCCTTGCGGTCAGCGAGCAGCGGCTCGTAGGCGGCCACGAAGTCGCCCACCGACGGCTGGGAGGTCGTGGGCACCGAATCCCCGCTGCGCAGCTCCTCGAAGAAGGCGGGAAAGTCCTTGATCGCGGACTCCGGGTCGGTGCGATCGGCGCCGAAGATGACGTAGAGCGACACGACGGTGATCGCCTCGCGCCCCGCCACCTCCGTGGGCAGGTAGGCGGTGGTGTCTGTCACAACGGCGACGGGGGACATCGGCGCGCACCCTACCGGCGAGTGCCGGCCGAGCGCGTGTTGCGCCACTAGACTCGGCGGCAGTGGCGAAGACGTTGCTCACCGGCGCGACGGGCTTCATCGGCTCTCACCTCGCCCGCCGCCTCGCCGAGCGGGGCGATGACCTCCGCGTAACCGTGCGCGAGGGCTCGGACACCCTCGCGATCGATGATCTCGACGTGGAGCGCGTGCGCTGCGACATCCTCGATCGCCGCGCGGTCAGGCGGGCGCTGAAGGGGGTCGGGCGGGTCTTTCACGCAGCCGGGATGACCTCGATGCGTCCGCAGGACCGGGAGCGCCTGTTCGAGGTCAACGTGGGCGGGGCGCGCACGGTGCTCGGGGAGTGCCTGAGGGCAGACGTCGCCCGGGTGGTCTTCACCTCGAACGCCGCGGCGCTCGGGCCCGCCGCGCGTGGCCAGACCGCCGACGAGGCTCAGCTGTTCACAGCGGGTCACCTGGGCATCCCGTACGTGAACTCCGTCCATGAGGCAGAGGTCGAGGCGATCCGGCTCGCCGCGAAGGGACTGCCGCTCGTGTGCGTCAACCCGTCGGTCGCCTTCGGCCCAGGCGACACGCACGTGACCTCCACCCGCCTCGTGCGCAGCTTCCTACTCGGCCGCGTGCCGGCCTACGCCGACGGCGGCCTCAACGTGGTCGACGTGAGAGACGTGGCCTCGGGGCATCTTCTGGCCGATCAGCACGGCACGGTCGGAGAGCGCTACATCCTCGGAGGCCGAAACTTCACCTTCGAGCGACTGTTCGCCGACCTTGGCCGCATCAGCGGCGTCGAGCCTCCGCTGAGGGTGCCGCGCGGAATCGCCGCCGTCGCCGCTTCGGTGCTGCACATCGGCCCCGGGCACACCACGTTGTCTCCGGGGGAGGTCCTGGCCGCGAGCCAGTTCTGGACCTACCGGTCCACCAAGGCAAAGCGCGACCTGGGCTGGAAGGCGCGGGCGCACGAGGAGACCCTCGAGGCCACGGTGAGCTGGTACCAGGAACGCGAGCGCGAGCGTATCGTGCGCGGCCGGCGCTCGCAGCAGCTCCAGTACCGGGTCGCCGGTGCGGCGATCTCGGTGGGTGAGGGGATGGCGGGCGCAGCCGGGCGCGTGCTGCGGGGTCTCGGGGGGCTGTAGCGCAGACGAGCCCGGCATCGGCGGGCCCCTTGCCGGCCGTATTTGCGACGATGCAAGCCCTACTTGCCCGACCCGCGGCATAAGCGAACCGAGCGCCCCGGGGCGTTGGAGGCGGACTGATTCCTGCGACTGTGAGTTCCCACGACATGAGGCACCCAGCCATGCAGCACCTGAGTGCCGCGGATATCGACGGGATCGCTCGGGACTTCGATGCCATCCATCGCGAGGTCCGGGCGGACCTCAACGGTGATGACGCGGCCTACATCCGGCGCGTCATAAAGGCTCAGCGCGGCTTGGACGTCGGTGGACGGGCCCTGCTGCTCTTCTCACGTTTTCCGCCCGCCTTCGTGGGGGGGACCATCCTCCTCTCGGTATCGAAGATCCTGGACAACCTGGAGATCGGCCACAACATCATGCACGGCCAATGGGACTGGATGCAAGATGCCGAGATCCACTCCTCCCGGTGGCAATGGGATTCCGTGTCACCCGAAAAGTCCTGGAAAAAAGCTCACAACTTTCAACATCACACCTACACGAACGTGCTGGGCAAGGACCGGGACCTCGGCTACTCGGCGTTGCGCGTGCATGCCGATCAGCCGTGGCACCCGGTCTACCTGACCCAGCCCATCTACGCCATCGGAATGGCCGCGTCGTTCGAGTGGGGCATCGCGCTCTATGACCTGGATCTCGGCGGAGTTCGCCGTGGGACCAAGGAGTGGTCCGAGGCCAAGCCCGAACTCATCGCACTCGGCCGCAAGGCATGGCGTCAGGTCGGCAAGGACTTCGTCCTCCTGCCGCTGCTGGCGGGGAAATCGGCACGCAGGACGACGTTGCTGGGCATCGTTCTGGCGAACATCGTGCGCAACGTCTGGACCCAGACGATCACGTTCTGCGGCCATTTGCCGGACGGTGCCGAGACCTTCACCCAGGAGCAGTTTGAGAATGAGAGCCGTGGGGGCCGTCATGTTCGCCAGCTCTTGGGATCTTGCAACCTCGACGGCAGCCGGCTCTTCCATCTCATGACCGGCCACCTGTCGTTTCAGATTGAGCATCACCTGTTCCCGGCGCTACCCAGTCACCGTCTCCGCGAGGTCGCGCCCCGTGTGCGCGCCGTTTGCGAGCGCTACGGCCTTCCCTACTCAAGCGGCCCCCTCGGCCGTCAGTACCTGTCGGCGGGCAAGAAGATCGTGCGCTTTGCCTTCCCAACCGGCCGGAATCAACCGCGAACTCTCTAAGCTGGGGACGGATGGCAATCCTCCGCTTCGACTTCCCGGACTCGCATCCGAAGAACAGCGAGGCCGCCTGATGGCACGCGCCCCTCGGCCACGCGCGTCGCGCGGTCTCAGCCGCTCCGCCGCCCGTCGGGCGTGGCCGCTGATCCTGATGGCTTGGGAGCGCTGGCAGGCGCTCCCCGAGGCCGACAAGGAGCGCTACCGGCGCCAGGCGCGGGAGTACGCGGAGCGGGGGCGGAGAGTCGTGGGGCAGGCACGCCCCGGCGGCCGTCGCCCACCGCCGCGGCGGTTCTGAGTCAGTCCAGGCGGTTCTCGAGCGGGATCGGGCCTGACTGGGCCGGTAGCTCGACCTCGGGCGCCGCAGGCTCCTTGCCCTCGGGCATCTCGACGCCCAGCTTCTCGGCGAGCTCGCCGGTCTCGTACATCTCCATGACGATGTCGCAGCCGCCGACCAGCTCGCCGTCTATGAACAGCTGGGGGATGGTGGGCCAGCCGGATATCGCGCTCAGCTCCTCGCGAATGCGGGGGTCGGGAAGCACGTCGAGGGCCGCATAGCGCACGTCGAGCTCGTTGAGGGCCCCCGACGTGCGCAGCGAGAAGCCGCACCTGGGCTCCTCGGGCGTGCCCTTCATGAACAGCATCACGTTGTTCTCGCCGATCGCCTTCTCCAGGAACTCGTGGATCTCTGCGTTGGTCATCTCAGCTCTCTCCAGGTGTCGAAGTCTTGATCGAGAGGGCGTGGATCGCTCCGCCCACCTCGTCGCCGAACACGCCGTAGACCAGCTGGTGCTGCTCGATCCGGCTCAGCCCGTCGAAGCGGCCCGAGACGACCTCCGCGCGGAAGTGATCGCCACCGCCCGTGAGGTCCTCCACGCGCACGACCGCCCCCGGCAGGGCGGCCTCGATTCTTTCCTTGAGCTGGTCTGCGCTCGGCACACCCAAGACGATAGCGCCGTCGTGCGCATGCCTTTGCCCCAACCGGAACCCACTGCTATCTTTACTGAAGCAATGGTCACCCTCACCGACATCGCAACCGAGAAGGTGCGCGGCTTTCTGGCCCAGCAGGAGGCGGAGGGCGAGGTCGGCCTGCGCGTCGGCGTGCGGGGCGGTGGTTGTTCTGGCTTCCAGTACGCACTGGCGCTCGACGAGAAGAAGGAAGACGACCATGTCTTCGACCACGACGGCATCCGGCTGCTGGTCGATCCGGCCAGCCTGCAGTACGTGGACGGCTCGCAGGTCGACTTCACGGAGAGCCTGATGGGCTCCGGCTTCGAGGTGAACAACCCGAACGTGGTCGCCGCGTGCGGCTGCGGCTCGTCGTTCCGCGTGGCTGACGAAGAGCCCAGCTGCGGCAGCGCCGTCTAGCCGGGCTCGTTGTCCAGCGACCTCCAGAGGTAGAGCGACGCCAGCGACCGGTGGGGTCGCCACGGCTGCGCGATCCGGGTCAGGCTCGCCTTGTCCGGCAGCTCGTCGAGCCCGTAGGCGATCTGCACCGCCCGTCTGATGCCGAGGTCCCCCACGGGCAGGACGT
>JACCUO010000097.1 GCA_013811765.1 Thermoleophilaceae bacterium
GCCGCAGCCGTGTGAACTTCAGGATCAGCTCGATCCCGCGACGCGACTTGAGAAAGCAGATCGTGCGCACCTCCCGCTCGACGAGGTCTGCCAGCAGCTCGGCGGCCTCCGCGAGCGCAGATGCCCGTGCGCCCGTGCCCTCGTCCACCAGCGGGGGATTCCAGATGGCGATCCGGCGCTCCGCCCGGGGCGCGCCGTCGCGGTCCACGAGATGGACCTTGCAGCCGGTCAGCCGCTCAGCCAGCTCGACTGGATTGGCGATCGTTGCGCTCGTGAGCAGGAACCGCGGCTCGGTGCCGTAGGCCAGCGCCAGCCGGCGCAGGCGCCGCAGCACGTTGGCCACGTGAGACCCGAAGACGCCTCGGTATACGTGCGCCTCGTCCACCACGATCCAGGCGAGGTTGGCAAGCATGTCTCCCCACTTGGCGTGGTTGGGCATGACGCCCACGTGCAGCATGTCGGGGTTGGTGAGGATGAGGTTCGAGCGCCGCCGGATGGCGGGGCGCTCCTCGTGCGGGGTGTCGCCGTCGTAGATCGCGGGGCGCAGCGGGGCGAACTTCAGCGCGTGCAGCGCGCGCGCCTGGTCCTGGGCCAGCGCCTTGGTGGGATAGAGGTAGAGCGCGCGCGCCGACCGGTCGTGGGCGAGGGTGTCGAGCACCGGGAGGTTGAAGGCGAGCGACTTGCCGCTCGCGGTGCCGGTGGCCACGATCGTGTGGCCCTCGTAGGCCGATGCGAGCGTGTCGGCCTGGTGGGCATAGAGGGCATCGATGCCCGCTGCTGCGAGCGCCTGCCTCAGCTCGGGGTGAAGCGTCTCGGGGAGCGGCTCGAGCAAAGCGTCCTGCGACCGCTCGCGAGAGCGCGACACCAGCTGCTCGCCCTCGCCGCGGTCGAGCAGCGGTTCCCAGGGCATCCCTTCGCGAGTGATCGCCACGATGCGCCATGGTGGCACGCCAAGCGGAACGGGCGGAACGGGCTTCCCGCAACCAGGGGCCGTTGCACGTCCGGTTCGGTCCCGTCGCTCTCTCCCGCCATAGTCCGGCGGGCGTGATCCGCTCCTTCGCCCATGCCGATTTCCCGCTCGAGCTGCTGCTCGAGCGCAAGAACGGGAGCGTGACCGTGGTGATCCCCGCCCGCGAGGCGGCGGACACGATCGGCCCGATCGTGGAGCGCATAGTGGGGCTGGGTGGGCTGGTGGACCAGTTGCTCGTGGTCGACGCCGGCTCTGCGGACGGCACCGCGGAGATCGCCGCGCGGGCGGGCGCTGAGGTGGCGCAGGAGGATGAGCTGGCGCCGCGCTTCGGGCCGGTCCTCGGCAAGGGGGACGCGATGTGGCGCGCGCTCGCCGCAATCCGGGGTGACCTCGTGGTTTACGTCGATGCTGACACCCACGGCTTCCCCAGCCACTTCGTGACCGGGCTCCTCGGGCCGCTCCTGTGCGAGCGCGGCACACGGTTCGTCAAGGGCGCCTACAGCCGCCCCTTCACGGCCGGGGGGATCGAGCTCCCGGAGGGCGGCGGCCGCGTGAGCCGGCTCACCGCCCGCCCGCTCCTGGCGGCGTTCTATCCGGACCTCGGCGCGATCAGCCAGCCGCTCGCCGGCGAGATCGCAACCACCCGCGCGGTGCTCGACCAGATCCCTTTCGCCACCGGCTACGCCGTCGAGATCGCGATGCTGCTCGACGTGCGCGGCCTGGTGGGTGCCGGGGCGATGGTTCAGGCGCAGATCGGCGAGCGGCGCAACGCACACCAGCCGCTGGCCGCGCTCGAGCCGATGGCGGACACGGTGCTGGGAGTGGTATGCGAGCGGCTGCGGCGCGAGGGGCGGTTGACCGCGAAGACCGCGTCGACGGCAACCGTCGAGCGGCCTCCATGGGCGTCGCTGGGGGCGCCGGCGTGATGGCGCTGCGGTGCGTCTACACGGACCTCGACGGCACCCTGCTCGGGCCGGATGCATCCCTCTTTCACGACGGCGAGGGCCGCTTCACGCTACTACCCGCGCGCGCGCTCGAGGCCTGTCACCGCGCCGGGTGCGAGGTGATGCTGATGTCGGGGCGCCGGCGCACTCAGGTGGCGGAGGACGCGAGGCTCATCGGCCACACCTCCTACTGCTTCGAGATCGGTGGAGGGCTCGTGATCGACGGCGAGGAGACCTGGCTCTGCGGCGAGCTCGATCCGCGCGACGGGCGCACCCCGTGGGAGCTGATCGAGGAGTCGGGCGCCCCGGCGCTGCTGCTCGGCGCCTACCCGGGTGGACTCGAGCCCCATGCGCCGTGGCATCTCGGGAGGGAGGTCTCCCACCTCTTCCGCGGCCGGGTGGATCTGCCTGAGGCACAGGCGCTGCTCGAGCGCGAGGGCCACGGGGCACTGCGGCTGGTGGACAACGGGGAGATCTCCGGCGACCGGCGCGTCTACCACCTGATTCCCGCCTCCGCCTCCAAGCTCGCGGCGGTGAGGGCGCACATGCGGGTGCGCGGCTACGGCCCGGAGCAGTGCATCGCCGTCGGCGACTCGCGCGAGGACCTCGGTGTGCTCGACCTGGTCGGCCGCTTCTTCCTCGTGGCAAACGCCCCCGAGCACGATCCACGCGCGGTGCGCACCGAAGCGGGGCACGGGGACGGGTTCTACGAGGCGGTCATCCGCGCGCTCGCGGAGGCCTAGCTCGTAACGATCGCCACAAGCTGGGGTAGTTCAGGCGTACGGATCAAACGTCGTGAACCCTGAAAGGAGGGTTTCGATGAAAGGTCGTTATGACATGGGTGGGAAGCATGCTGTGTCCCTGCCCAATCCTTCAGACCCCCACCGCTTCCGCAAGACGGTGGCCGGATTTTGCATGGTGGTGGCCCCCCTGTTGCTCCTGTTCTCGATGGTCGTGGAGTCGCGGATCGGCACGAGCGAGGAGTCGTTCGTGATCGGCAAGGTCGGTGATCCCGACACGGGTTCGCTCGAGCAGATGCTGCTCGTGGCCGGCCTGGTGCTGATGGCCCCGGCGATCCTCGGGCTGATGCACATCCTGCGCGAGCGCGAGGTGGCGTTCGGCCACGTGGGCGGCGCGGTCGCGCTGATCGGCCTGCTGGTGCTGCCGTTCGCCTGGATGGTCGGCATGGTGGTGCTCGCGATCGGCCTCTACCGGGCGCGGGCGGCTCAGGCCGCGACAGCCGCCTCTATCGCCCTTGCGGCGGCGCTACTCGCCGCCGGCGGTGCGTTCGAGAGCGAGGTCCTCGGGATCATCGGTTCCGCGGTGATGCTCGTGGGCCTGGGTGGCGGCGGGTTGACCGTCCTGAGCGAGTCCGACGCGGACTGGGAGCACACGCCCGAGCACAAGGGCTCGCGGCCGCTCGCCGGGATGCATTAGGCGGAAAAGCCGCGGG
>JACCUO010000137.1 GCA_013811765.1 Thermoleophilaceae bacterium
CTCGACCGCTCGCTCGGCACCCACTTCTTCGACGCGGCCGCCGGGGGTGACGTCCTCCTCTACCAGCACGTCTTCTGGTTCTACTCCCACCCTGCCGTCTACATCATGATGCTGCCTGGTTTCGGCATCGTCAGCGAGGTCATCTCCACCCACGCGCGCAAGCCGGTCTTCGGGTACCGCATGATGGCCTTCTCGCTGGTGGCCATCGTGATCATGGGCTTCACCGTCTGGGCCCACCACATGTTCGTCTCCGGCATGGCCGACTGGCTGCGCGTGCCGATGATGATCACGACGATGCTGATCGCGGTGCCCACCGGGATCAAGATCTTCTCGTGGCTGGCGACGCTATGGAAGGGCGCCATCCATCTCACGACGCCGATGCTGTTCGCGCTGGGCTTCATCACGATGTTCACCCTCGGCGGCATCAGCGGGATCATGCTCGGCGTAATCCCGGTGGTGATCCACGTGTCGGACACCTACTTCATCGTCGCCCACATCCACTACGTGCTGTTCGGCGGCAGCGTGTTCACGATCTTCGCCGGCATCTACCACTGGTTCCCCAAGATCACCGGCCGGATGTATGACGAGACCCTGGGCAAGCTCCACTTCTGGCTGTCGTTCGTCTTCTTCAACCTGACCTTCGGGCCGATGCACTTCGTGGGCGTGGATGGCATGCCGCGGCGTGTGGCGGACTACGCCGACCAGTTCGCCACCTGGAACGCGATCATCTCGGTGTCGAGCTTCTTCTTCGGCCTGTCGTTCCTCGTCTTCCTCTACAACATGATCACGAGCTGGCGTAACGGGCCCAAGGCCGTGGCCAACCCATGGCGCGCCCACTCGATCGAGTGGCAGGTGTCCTCGCCACCTCCGATCTTCAACTTCGATGAGATACCCACGGTGGTAGGGGGCCCCTACGAGTACGGCGTCCCCGGAGCGGTACACGCCGTCTTCAAGGATGTGCCCGTGCCCGCGAAGGCCAAGCCCGCCCCCGCCGGAGGGGGCGGAGCCCCGCCGCCGACCGAATGACCGACGGCAAGAGCATCCTCGTCGTGGCGAACGAGACCGTCGTGGGCAGGGCGCTGATCGAGGCGGTCAAGCGCCACGCCGACGCGGGCGCCGTGGCGGTGCACGTGATCTGTCCCCAGAACCAGCCCAAGCACGGCCACGTGATCTACGCGGACTCCGTGCGCAGTGCAGCGCAGAACCGGCTGGCGATAACCAACGCTCAGCTGCGCGAGGCGGGGATCGAATCCACCGGGGAGGTCGCGGACGCCGACCCCTACTCGGCGATCATGGACAGCCTGGGTGACCGCGACTTCGAGGAGATCATCATCTCGACCCACCCCGAGACGCGGTCGGGGTGGCTGCGGCAGGACCTCATCACCCGCGTCGAGCAGGCCACGCGCCGGCCCGTGGAGCACGTGGTCGTGGACCTGGACGCAGACAGCGATGACGTGCGCCGCACGCTCGTGGTGGCCAACCAGACGGTCGGCGGCGACGCCCTGATCGAGAAGCTCAAAGAGCTTGCCGCCGAGGCCCCACGCCGCTTCATCGTGATCTGCCCCCAGCCCGAGGAGGGCGGCGAGGGCGCAGCCGCGCAACGCCTGGCGCAGACGCTCCAAGTGCTGCAGGACGGCGGCATCGAGGCGATGGGCCAGGTCACGCACCCCGACCCCTTTACGGCAGTTCAGAACGCGCTGCACTTTTACGACATCGACGAGGTCGTGATCTCGACCTTCCCGGAGGCTCGCTCGGGCTGGATGCGCGCGGACCTCATCGAGCGGGTGCAGCAGTCGACCGCAAAGCCCGTGCACCACGTCGTCAGCGGCGACGGCGCGGAGGCCACAGCCTGATGGAATCGGCATCGGTAGCCGTCGGCCACGCCCCCGGCGGTGAGCACGCCCCGGGGGGCGCAGGCGAGCACCACGGCCCGCCGGAGGCCAACAAGAGCTCGCGGGTGGACGCGCCGCTGCTCGGGATGCTGCTTTTCATCATCTCGGAGATCATGCTCTTCGGAGCGTTCTTCACGGCCTACTTCTTCGTGCGGGTCGTGGGCGACGCCCCGTGGCCCGCCCCGGGCGAACATCTGCCGGTGGTGGTGGCCGGCATCAACACCGCGATCCTCATCTCCTCGAGCTTCACGATGCACTGGGCGCTCGAAGGCGCGCGCAACGAGAACCGTGCCGCGCTCAGGGTGGGCATGCTCACCACCTTCCTGCTCGGTCTCACCTTCCTCTGTGTCCAGATCAATGAGTACGTGTTCATCGGCTTCGCCCCGGCGGACAACGCCCAGGGCTCGATCTTCTACGGGCTCACGGGCCTGCACGGCGCACACGTCTTCGTGGGCCTCACCCTCCTCGCCATGGCCACGGTTCGCGCCTTCCGCGGCCACTTCACCCCCAAGGAGCACCGGGGTATCGAGATCCCGGGCATCTACTGGCACTTCGTGGACGTGATGTGGATAGTCGTCTACACGGTCATCTACGTAATTTGAACCCGCTCCGCTCCGAACCGGAGGCCTTCAGGTTCCTGCTCTGGGTAGGTGCCGCCGCGATTCTCGTGATCGCCATCGTCGTCATCGCCCGGGCGCTCTGAGCCTGCCCGCCGACCTCGAGCTGGCCCAGCGTGCGGCACGGGCGGCGGGGGACCTGCTGCTGGAGCGCTTCGGCGGCCCGGCGAAGGGCCTCGAGCGCAAGTCGAGCCGCACGGACATGGTGTCCGACGCCGACCGGGACGCGGAGCTGGTGATCGAGGAGATGCTGCGAGGGGAGCGTCCCGACGACGGCCTGGTGGCGGAGGAGGGCGCGAGCAACGAGGGCGTGAGCGGCCGGCGCTGGGTGGTCGACCCCCTCGACGGCACCACCAACTTTCTCTACGGCCTTCCCGCCTGGGCGGTGAGCATCGCGCTCGAGGACGGGGAGGGTGGCGCGGTCGGCGTGGTCCACGATCCGGTGCGCGATGAGACCTTCTCCGCGGTCCGTGGACTCGGCGCCCGGCTGGGCAACGAGCCGATCGAGGTCAGCGGCCCCGCGGCGCTCGACTCCTCTCTCATCGCCACCGGCTTCGGATACGAGTCAGGGCAGCGCCGGGAGCAGGCCGAGCTGCTCGTCGGGGTGCTCCCCCACGTCCGCGACATCCGCCGTGCCGGAGCCGCG
>JACCUO010000145.1 GCA_013811765.1 Thermoleophilaceae bacterium
CGCCGTCCCGACGTGCCGTGCGAGACCCAGGAGCCGCCCAACCTGAGCGCTCCCGGAGGCCCGCTCTCGAGGTTCACCGACGCCGGCGACAGGGGCAAGCTGCCGAGGCTGAAGAGCCTGACCTCCCGCCAGGCCGCCCTGCGCAAGGCCGCCCAGGGCTACGGAAAGTACGAGCGCACGGTCCTCGCCAAGAGGAAGAAGCGCTTTGATCGCGCATTGCAAAAGCTCGCCAGGGATGCCAAGCGATGAGGCGCGCCATCGGCAAGCACCTGGGCGACTTTGTGGCGATCCTGGCGCTGTTCGTGCTGGCGCTCGGTATCGGCGGCTACATCCTTGAGAATCAACGCCTGCGCTTCCCGCTGGTGGAGGACAAGCCGTTCCAGCTAAAGGTCGAGCTGGCCGACGCACAGGCGGTACAGCCCGGACAGGGGCAGACGGTACGCACCGCCGGGGTGGAGATCGGCCAGATCGGCGAGGTGGAGCTCGAGGACGGCAAGGCGGTCGTCACGCTCGAGCTCGAGAAGAAGTACGAGGGTTACATCAAGCAGGACGCCACCGTTCTGCTGCGCACGAAGACGGGGCTGAAGGACATGTTCGTCGAGGTCGACCCCGGCACGGGGAAGGCTATCCCCGAGAACGGCCGCGTCCAGGTGCAGAACACCGCGCCGGATATCGACCCCGATGAGGTGCTCGCCGCCCTCGACACCGACTCGCGCGATTACCTCAAGCTGCTGGTTTCCGGGGCGGGGAAGGGGCTGAAGGGCCGCGGCTCGGACCTGCGGGAGACCTTCGCCCGGCTCGGGCCGCTCAACCGCGACCTCGCCAAGCTCACCTCAGCGGTCGCGCGACGGCGCAAGAACCTCTCGAACCTGGTCAACAAGTACGGCCTGCTCACCCAGGAGCTGAGCACGAAGGACCGGGAGATCGTGGGCCTCGTGCGCTCCTCCAACGCGGTCTTCGAGGCCCTCGCCTCGCAGGACCTGGAGATCTCCGACGCGGTCCGCCGGCTGCCCTCCGCGCTGCGGCAGACCGAGTCGACCCTGGCGAAGGTGGACACCTTTGGCCAGCGCCTAACCCCGGCGCTCGAGTCGCTGCGCCCCCCGATCCGCCGGCTTGACTCCACAAACCGGGCGGTGCTCCCCTTCCTGCGCGAGGCCACCCCGCAGATCAAGAACCAGATCCGCCCCTTTGCCCGCATCGCCAGGCCGTTCACCCGGGACCTCGGGGTGGCCGCACGCGACCTGTCTGCGGCGGCGCCCGCGCTCACCATCTCGCTCGACAAGCTCAACAGGCTGTTCAACATCGGCGCGCTCAACCCCGGTGGCGCGGAGGGGCTCACCGGAGACCCGAAGAAGGACCGCGATCGCCAGGAGGGATACCTGTACTGGCTGGCCTGGCTGGGTCAGAACACCACCTCGCTCTTCAGCACCGCGGACGCCCAGGGCCCGGTCCGGAGGGTCACCCTCGGAGGGGTCAACTGCAGCATCCTCTCGGCGGCCGGATTGCCCCCCGTCCTCACAGACGGCCTCGGCGCAGCGGGGTTGTGCACGCCCTGAGGGGGCTCTAAGGCAATGGTCAAGGAAACCCCAAGTCTCTTCAAGCTGGCAGCCATGGTGATCTTCGCCATGTCCTGCTTCGGGCTGCTGTTGTTCCTGTGGCTGGCCTTTGGCGGGCCGATTCCCCTGAAGCCGGAGGGGTATCGGGTGAAGGTGTCCTTCCCGGAGGCGGCCACGCTGGCCGAGGAGGCCGACGTGCGCCTCGCGGGAGTGAACGTGGGGAAGGTGAAGAGCAAGGAGCTGCTGAAGGGGGCCTCGCGGACGCTGGTGGAGGTGGAGCTGGACGAGCGGTATGCCCCGATACCGCGCGACACCCGGGCGATCCTGCGGCAGAAGACGTTGCTGGGGGAGACCTACCTGGAGTTGAAGCCCGGGAGCGCCAGGAGCGCGAAGCTGGGCGACGGTGGACGGCTGCCAAATGCGCAGGTCGAGCCGACGGTGGAGCTGGACGAGATCTTCTCGGCGTTCGACGAGCCGTCGCGCAAGGCCCTTCAGGATTGGGTCGCCGAGCTCTCGCGCGCGGTCGATGGGCGCTCGCAGGACCTGAATTCGGCGTTTGGCAATCTCGAGGGGTTCGCAGTGGACGGCGCGACGTTGCTGGGAGAGCTGGACTCCCAGGAGGTCGCGCTACGGCGGCTGGTGCGCAACACGGGGCAGGTCTTCGGTGCGGTCAACGAGCGCGAGGGAGCGCTGCGCGGGCTGATCGAGGGCGCGAGCGATACGTTTGCCGCCACGGCGTCGAGGGACGAGGCGCTGGCCGAGACCTTCCGCGTCTTCCCGACCTTCCTGGACGAGACGAAGGCCACGGTGGCGCGGCTGGAGGATTTCTCGGGCAGGACGCGGCCGTTGGTGAACCGGTTGAAGCCCTCGGCCGACGATCTGGGTCCGACGGTCAGGGATCTGGGCGACCTCGCCCCGGACCTCGAGGGCCTGTTCAGGGATTTCGATCCGCTGATCCGGGCGGGGCGCAGAGGTCTGCCGGATCTCGAGCGCGTCCTGGCCGGCGGAGAGCCGTTGTTCGAGGCGGCGCACGTGTTCCTGCCGGAGCTGAACCCGATCCTGTCGGAGCTCAGCTTCAACCAGGGGGCCGTCGCCACCTTCATCTCCAACGCGGCGCCGGACCTGATCGGGGACTTCGGCGGCCAGCGCTACCAGACCCAGGTCGCGCTGATCGAGTTCCCGAAGTCCTTCACCGGGTTCCCCGCCAAGAAACGGCCCTTCAACGAGAACGGCAACGCCTACATCCTGCCCAACGGCGAGCGACGAGGGCGCGCGCTCGGCGTCTTTCAGGAGAGCTTCGACTGCAAGCCGTCGGGCGGGGAGCGAAAGAACCCAATCGACGCGCCGCTTCCCACCGACAAGGCCCCACCCTGCTTCGTCGCCCCCCCGCAGCTCTACGACGGCAAGAAGTTCATCGTGCCCCGGCGGGGCAAGGCGCCACTCGTACCCGCTCCGCGGGGCATCGAGGGCAACTCCCCGGCGGACGTGAACCGCTAGCACCAAAGGCCTAGACAGAAGTCTTAAACCGATGTTGGAGGCCGGCGGCCGTCGCTTCAGCGCCGGCGCCGGGGCTCCGACGCTCAAGGTGTGAC
>JACCUO010000167.1 GCA_013811765.1 Thermoleophilaceae bacterium
GTCGAGAAGCGCACCGGGGAGCGCAACCCCGGCACTCGCACGGGGTCGGATCGAGAGGCCGTTGTCCCGCGGCGCGGTAGCCCTGAGCTCGGGCCTCCCGGTTCCACCGGCGGGGCAGACCAGAAGTCCTCCTCCCCTAAGGACGAGCGCAGCGATCGCGGCGTGGATGGTACGCCCGCGCCTGGGGAGTCCGGACCTTCCGAGTCGGCCCCGCCTGCCCTTCCAGGTGCGCCGAACGTGCCGCCTGCCGAGCGCCGCGAGGTTTCGGTCCCGGCTTCTCCCGTCGAGACAGGTCCGGTGCCCGACCTGGCGGCGCCCTCCTTGCCTTCGGGACCGCAGGCGCCGAGCCCTCCGGAGGCACCGGCCGTCCCGAGCCAGGACGGCGTGCTGACGCCGGTGAGGGCCGCCCCCGGGTCCGTTGGTGAGGTGAAGGCGCCGAGCGCAAGCCTCCCGCCGGCCTGACCGCACGCGGCGGTGTCCCGGCCGTGAGTACCCTGGCCGCATGCCGCAGGGCCCCCCCCGAACCACCCAGGACGGCGACTCTTTCATCGAGTCGCTCATGGATACGAGCCTGTACTCGATGGGGGCCTACTTCTCAGACGAACATCCCGATCTCGTGGATGAGGTCATCGCCCAGAGCGAAGCCATCGAGCGCGCGGGGATCCGCGTGTACGCCGAGGACCACCGGCTTACCGTGGAGGCGTGCTTCGAAACGCTGCTGACCGGTCTGGCAGTGCGCTATTACAACGCGGTGGCCGCTTGAGTGGCCCAGCCCTCCGGCCCTGAGTCTCTGGTGCGGTGCTCACTCGATCGACGATCGAGTTCCGCTCCTCCCCTATAGGCCCACGGACCCTAAGCGGTCTCCGGGCCCTTTGGGTCCACTGCGGGCACATCGGGGGGATCGACGTCCGGCTGCTCCGGGGGCGACGGCTCGGGCACGCCGGGACCATCGGGCGCGGGCTCCGGCGGATCGATCGGCGTCTGAGGGATGTCAGGCCCGTCCGGCGGGCCGGGCGCGGGAGCGCCGGGAGGAATGGGATCGGTGATCTCGAGAGTCATTGCTCGCATGCGCGTCGGATACCCGCAGGCGGCTTGTCCGAAACGTCGGGGACCTCCCGTTTGACGACGGCGGCCGCGGGGTACCCGACCACCCGTGTCCGTGACCGCCATCCTCGACGTCGACGGTACGCTCGTGGACTCCAACTATTTCCACGCGATCGCCTGGTATCGCGCCTTTCGGCAGCTCGACGTGGTCATTCCGACCTGGCGGATCCACCGTCATATCGGCATGGGTGGGGACCAGATGGTGCCGGCGCTGGCGGGGGAGGGGTTCGAGGAGGAGCGCGGTGAGGAGGTGCGGGAGGTGGAGACCGAGCGCTACCGCGAGCTGATCGACGAGGTCGAGGTGCTCCCGGGAGCGCAGGCTTTCATCGAACGGCTGAAGGAGATGGGGCACACCGTCGTCCTGGCCTCCTCCTCCAAGGAGGAGGAGCTCGACCGATATCTCGAGCTGCTGGGCGCCCGCGAGTTGGCCGACGGGTGGACCACCTCCGCCGACGTGGAGGCCACCAAGCCGGACCCCGACCTGGTGCGCGCGGCCCTTGACAGGGCCGGGGACGCAGATGCCGAGGCAGTCATGGTGGGAGACTCCACCTTTGACTGTGAAGCTGCCGGGCGCGCAGATGTTGGCTCGATAGGCGTGCTCACCGGTGGCTTTTCAAGCGCGGAGCTGCGTGAGTCCGGCGCAGCGGCGGTCTACGAGTCCGTGGAGGAGCTCGTCAGAAGGATCGACGAGACCCCGTTCGGCGCTCAAGTAAGCGCCTGATACAGCCCCGAGCGCCGCTCCTCCGACGGGGACCGACCCCCTCTCGCGCGGCGAGCGACGTCCTCCCCCGCGTGACATTTCCCGTCCTGAGAGTGATCCGGACGGCTGGAAGCAGCGCAGCAACACCCAGCAAAGCAATTCGACTCGCTGTCCCAGTACGCAACAGAGAAGGGATGAGCAATATGAGAGAGACCATTGAGCCGGAATCCGGCAGCGCGCTGGAGGAGCTCACGAAGGACCCCTCGTCGCGAAAGCGCTTCCTGGGCATGGTTGGTGGTGCCGGCGCAGCCGGTGCCATGGCGATGTTCCTGGCCGCCTGCGGCGATGACGACGAGGACAAGAAGGCCGACAGCTCTGGCGAGAAGAAGGATGCCAAGG
>JACCUO010000182.1 GCA_013811765.1 Thermoleophilaceae bacterium
CGCGGCGCTCGACTCCTCTCTCATCGCCACCGGCTTCGGATACGAGTCAGGGCAGCGCCGGGAGCAGGCCGAGCTGCTCGTCGGGGTGCTCCCCCACGTCCGCGACATCCGCCGTGCCGGAGCCGCGTCCCTGGACCTCTGCTGGGTGGGGTGCGGCAGGCTCGACGGGTACTACGAGCGTGGGCTGAAACCCTGGGACTGGGCGGCCGGCTGCGTCATCGTGACCGAGGCTGGTGGCGCCCTACGCGAGCTCGACGGCGAGCCGCACGGGCTTGTGGCCGCCTCCCCGGCAATAGCGGACGAACTGCTCGCGCTCGTGTCCTGAGGGGCGAGCACCGCACCGAGATTCTCCTCGGGCGAGCACCGCCCCGAGGTCCTCACTTGACGGTGAGCTCGCCCTTCATGCCGCCCTCCTCGTGGCCGGGCACGGTGCAGACGAAGGTGTACTTCCCGGCCGCGAGCGTGGCGGAGAACTTGGAGCTCGCCCCCCCCTTCACGTCGGGGCCCTCGCCCAGCAGCTTGCCGCCGGAGTCCTTCACTGCGATGTTGTGCGGGACCGCCGACTTGTTGGCGCTCTCGAACACGACCGCGCCGGCGCCGGCGCTGGCCTTTCGGCTCGCGAAGGCGAGTGCTCCGGTCGGGTCTGCGTCGATCTTCAGGCTCCCGGCCTTCGCCACGATCGGCTTGTTCGACACCTTGGGTGCGCCGGCGTTGGCCAGCGCTCCCTGGTCCTTGCCCGGCTGCCCCGCCACCTGCGCGACGTAGGCGGCCACGTCGCGCGCGTCTTCACCGGTCACGAGGTCTTTGGGCATCGTGCTGTTCCTGCGCACGAGCGCGATCTGCTCCTGCACGACGCCCGCGACGGTCTTCTCCCCAAGCCCGACGTTCCGGGCCGGCCCGAACGCCTGGTCGAGGTCCGGCCCCCGGTTGCCCTTGGTGCCCGCGCGCGAGAGCACGTGGCAGGCGCCGCAGGTGCCCTTGCCGATGAACAGCGCCTTGCCGTTGATCAGATCGGGCTCCTCCCCACGGCCGCAGCCCGAGGCGGAGAGCGCGAGGATCATGACGGCCGCCGCGAGCCCGGCAAGCCTTTGCGAGCGATGCTTCACGGGCGCGAAGACTACCCGCTCACGATGGCGGAAGGCGCGCCTGGGCTCACGGCACCGGGAGCTCCTCGAGCCGTCCCAGGGCCCCGGCGATGACGCCCTGGGCAACGCCCTCCCACCCGAACCGGCGTCGGGCCGTCTCCGCCAGCGATCCCGCCGCTCGCACCCGCTCAGCCGCGTCGAGCTCCAGCCAGGAGACCAGCTTCGCCGCGATCTCCTCCACCGCTCCCGGCCCCCGCTCGAAGGACAGGAGGGGCCGCAGCGGCTCGTCGAGCCCGCTCGCCAGTATCGCGGTGACCTCCGCCAACCCTGAGTGCGCCGCCGACAGCGGCAGCGCCCCGCAGGCGGCCCCCTCGGCGGCCACCATGCCAAACGCCTCGGGGAACGTGCTCGGCATCACCAACGCCTCCCAGGCGGGCAGGACCGACGGCAGATCGCCATGCTCGAGACGGCCGGTGAAGTGGACGCGGCGTGCCGCGGCCGGTGCCGCTGCGAGATAGCAGTTCCGGCGGGCTCCCGCGAGCGTGTCGAGAAACGCGGCCAGATAGGTAAGTTCGCCGCGCGGGCCCCCCTCGAGCTCCCGGCCCCGCGCTGCGATATCGCGCAGCGCCGCCAAGTTGCCCTCCGCGAGCGCTCGCACCATCCCGGCGAGGGCATCGCGGTAGGTGCCGAAACCCACGATGCACAGGCGCGCATCCGGCACCCGCGCCACCACCAGTGGCCAGGCCGCCAACAGCAGGTCGACCCCCTTGGAGACGATCAGCTTGCCGACATAGCCCACGATCCGGTCGCGGCCTGGGTCAAGGGCCCTCAGAGCCCGCCCCGCTCCGGCCTCCCCGCCCCAGCCTGCCGTCCCGGCCTTCTCGAGGCGTCCGGCAAGCGAGGCCAGGGCGGCGGCCCTCTCTGCGGGGGCACGTGGACGAAACTCCCCGACCTCCACGCCAGGCGGCCCGAGCCGGGTGCGGTCGGGCAACTCCGGGTCTCCGGTGACCTCCCACAGGCTCTCCGCCGTGTGCCGAGAGCCCACCAGCACCCCACGGGCGCCTGCCAGCCCCTCCAATGCATACGGGAGGAAGCGCCCGGGGTGTGGGCGCACGGTGTACTCGAGCGCGCTCCCATGGATCTTCACCGCATATGGCACTCGCCCCGCGAGCCCC
The DNA here is from genome assembly GCA_013811765.1 of Thermoleophilaceae bacterium. GTDB lineage: Bacteria > Actinomycetota > Thermoleophilia > Solirubrobacterales > Thermoleophilaceae > JAAYBF01. The sequence continues at coordinate 2,261 of JACCUO010000182.1, forward strand.
CTCGCGAGGATCGCGGGGCCCATGACGAGGTGGTTGGCGAGCGCCACGTCGGGCTTCACGAGCGCCACCACGTCCTCCACGGCCGTCACGTTCGCATCGAGGTAGCGTTCGAGGGCAGGCGTGTCGAGGTCGGGATAAGGCACGGCGTCGAACCCCTCGTAGACATCCGCGACGTACACGGGCAGAGTCCGCCCGATGTCGGGGAGATAGACGGTCACCCGTGCCGGGTCCCTCAGCCCTCGCACCCGCAGTTCGCCGTCCTCCCAGCGCCCGACAGCATCCACGAGGTCGAGGTCCCCTGCTGCGCGCTCCTGGCACAACAGGTGCACGTCGTGTCCCAGCGCCGCGAGCGCCCGGCAGAGGTTCGCGGTGTAAATGTTGCTTCCCCTGCCTCGCAGCAGGTAGCCGTGGAAGATCAGCACTCGCATCGTGATTGGTATCTTGGCGGCCGATGGGCCTTCGCCAGAGATACCGCCTGCGCTCGGGAACCGACCGCGAGGTCATCCGCGAGATCGAGCCGGGCAAGGACTACGTCGACGAGAGCACGGGCGAGCCCTTCGAGGTGGTCGGCAAGCTGATCCCGCTCGCACCTTCCCCCAGCGACCTGCCCTACGCCGTCGAGAACCTGCGCCTCTGCGGCTGCTCACTCGAGCAGCTCGCCCAGATGGATCTGAACGACTGCCCGCACTGCGGGCGCCGTCTCCCCGCCCTCGAGGGCTAGTGGGCAGCGCCCCGCGGTGAGAGGCCCCTTCCTCGCAGTCGCGTGCGTAGCCTTCGCGCTCCTCAGCAGCTGCGGCGGGGACGACGAGACGCCGGCCGGCACCGAAACCGAGACAACTCCCGAGCGGACGGTCCCGCTCGAGACCGCGCCGGCGCCCACCCCGCCTCCTCCCGCCGTCCCCGGTGAGACGCCGTCGCGGCCCCCCGCCACCGGGGACCCGGACTCCGGCGGCTCGCCCGCACCGCCCCCGACGCCGGCACCCGACAGCCCGCGAAACGACCGCCCGCCGCCGCCAGGGTCACCGGCCGACCGGTTCGAGAAGGAGTGCGAGGCCAACCCTGACGCCTGCGGCTGATTAGGCCGGGGGCTCGCCCCTCCCCGGCCGCTTCCTAGCGCCGGGTGATCTTCGCGGGTGCCTCCAAGGGCAGGCGCACTCGTGCGGGAAGCGGGCTCGGCAGCGCCGGCGAGTCGCGCCGGTGCCGTGGGGCCCGCGAGGGGCGGTGGCCGTCCCGTGTGCGCC
>JACCUO010000221.1 GCA_013811765.1 Thermoleophilaceae bacterium
ATCTTCCCGGGGCCTCCACCGGTCCCACCGCCGCCGCGAACGTCGTCCGGGTCGTGCGACGGGCGCTCTTCGCGAGACTCCATGATCGGTCCCTTCAGTCGGGGAAGCACGCCCACACGGCGCACACCTGTAATCGTCTCAGATCGAGCGTCTGGCCTACGCTCCGAGTGTGATTCCAACGAAGGGAGAACCGCTCTGCAACGGGCTCCCGGTGAACGCGCCCGGCAAGATTCGAACTTGCGACTTCCGCCTCCGGAGGGCGGCGCTCTATCCACTGAGCTACGGGCGCCCGAGGCGCCAGTCTAGATGTTGATCGCAATCCTTTCCGATACCCACATGCGGGATGGCGGGCGTCGCCTTCCCGAGGGCTGCGCGGAACGGCTGCGCGCCGCCGATCTGATTCTGCATGCGGGGGACGTCATGGCGGAGGAAGCGCTGGCCGCGATGGAGGCGATCGGGCCGCCGCTGGTCGCCGTGCACGGCAATGTGGACTCCGCGGCGTTGCGAGCCCGTCTTCCCGCGGAGCGCACCCTCGAAGTGGAGGGCACCCGGCTCGCGATGGTGCACGATGCCGGACCCGCGAACGGGCGCCTCGACCGGCTGCGGGCACGGTTCCCAGACACCGCCGCAGCGATCTTCGGCCACTCACACCTTCCCCTGCACGAGGAGCAGTCAGGCTTTCATATCTTCAATCCCGGCAGCCCAACCGAGCGCCGCCGGGCCCCGGCCCGCACGATGGGGATCGCCCGAGTCGAGGGCGGCCGTGTCACCTTCGAGCTCGTCGAAGTCGGGTGAGTGCCGCCGAAGCGCCAAGATACGCGCCGCAATGGACCTCGACGTGCTCTTCGTCGGCACCGCCGGCTCCGCCCCCTCGGCGCGCCGCGGCCTGCCCGCCACGCTCGTGCGGCGTGGGGGGGAGCGACTGCTCTTCGACTGCGGGGAGGGCACCCAACGCCAGTTGATCCGCTCCGTGGGGCTCGTGGAGATAGACGAGGTGTTCATCACCCACTTCCATGCCGACCACGTGCTGGGCCTGCCCGGGATGCTGAAGACCTACGGGCTACAGGGCCGTACGCGGCCGCTGAGCGTGTATGGCCCGCGCGGCCTGACACGGCTGTTCGAGATCCTGCGACCGCTCGTGGGCCGCACCCCCTTCGAGGTGGAGGTGCGCGAGGTGGACGCGGGCGATGAGCTGTCGCGGGACGGCTACGTGCTGGCTGCCTTCGCCGTGGACCATCGGGTGCCCGCGTTCGGCTGGGCGCTGGTCGAGCACGAGCGCCCCGGTGTATTCAGTCCCGACCGGGCGGAGGCCCTCGGCATCTTGCCCGGGCCCGCGTTCGGGCGCCTGCAGCGCGGCGAAAGCGTGGCCGGCGCGGACGGCGAGGTCCGACCCGAGCAGGTGATGGGCGAGCCCCGTGCCGGGCGCAAGCTCGTGATCACCGGAGACACCGCGCCTTGTGAGATGACCGCCGCCGTCGCCCACGAGGCCGACCTCCTGGTGCACGAGGCGACCTTCCTCGACGAGGAGGCCGAACGCGCTCGCGCCACCGGTCACTCGACCGCGGGGGAGGCCGCGCGGATTGCGGCGCAGGCCAGAGTGCGCATGCTTGCGCTGACCCACGTGTCCGCGCGGCATATGGCGGGCGCCATCCGCGACGAGGCGCGCGCGGCCTTCACGCCGACGATCGTGCCGAGGGACTTCGACCGCGTGCTTCTCCCGTTCGCCGAGCGGGGCGGCCCGGAGCACCTCAGGGAGGACGAGCGATGACCAATCCCGCGGACCCGGAACGCGCCCGGGCGGCAGTTGCGCGCAACCCGCTCTGGTACCACACGATCGAGGTGGCTCCCGGGGTCTCGACCCCCGGCGTGTTCGACCTCCGGCCGGTGGTAGATCGACTGCCGTGGCCTGACGTGCGCGGCAAGCGGTGCCTCGACGTGGGCACCTATGACGGCTTCCTTGCGTTCGAGTTGGAGCGGCGCGGCGCGGCGGAGGTGGTGGCCACAGACATCTCCGATCACGCCGAGTGGGACCACGAGGTGCGGCTCGGCGGTCAGTCGACCGAGCTGTTGGAGGAGATCGCGGGGGAGAAGGGGGCGGGCTTTGAGATCGCCCGCGAGCTACTGGGCTCGTCGGTCGAGAAGAGGGAGATCAACGCCTACGACCTCTCGCCGGAGCGGGTCGGGGAGTTCGACGTGGTGGTATGCGGCAGCCTCCTGCTGCACCTGCGCGACCCGTTACGCGCGCTGGCCGCCATCCGGAGCGTGTGCCGGGGGGTGTTCATGTCGGCCGAGCAGGTGGACCTCGTCCTCACGAGGATGCACCCACGCCGCCCGATCGCCGGGATCGATGGCACCAGCGGGCACGGCCAGTGGTGGGTGGCCAACGTGGCAGGCCACCTGCGCATGCTGGAGGCGGCCGGCTTCGACGTCGAGCGGAGCACCGGCGTCTATCTGGAGCCGCTCGGGCAGGCGCACCCGAGTCGCGGCGCGCCCCGAAGGGGTCCGCGCGAGTTGGCCGAGCGGCTGCTCGGCGGCGGTGAGGG
>JACCUO010000227.1 GCA_013811765.1 Thermoleophilaceae bacterium
GGAGCCGCGGTGCTCCTCGTTGCGCGGTCGCCCGAGGCTCTGGAGGCCGCCGAGCTGCAATGCGCCGGCACGGGTGGGCCGGTGGGAAGCCTCGCCGTCGATGTGACCGATCCCGGGGCCGCGGAGCTCGTCATGGAGACCTGCGCGAAGCGCTTCGGCAAGGTGGACGTCCTCGTGAACAACGCGGGCACCACCGAGGCAAAGCCCCTCGAAGAGCTCACCGACGAGGACTGGCAGCTGCAGTGGGAGCTGCACGTGATGGCGCCGATGCGGCTGATGCGCGCCGCCGGATCGCGGATGGAGGAGGGCGCTCGGATCGTCAACGTGTGCTCGTCCTCGGGCAAGCGGCCCTCGCTCACCAACGCGGCCTACTCGGTCACGAAGGCGGCGCAGCTGTCGCTGTCACGTACGTTCGCCGATGCCTACGCCGCCAGGGGTGTTCTCGTGAACGCCGTCGCGCCGGGCCCCGTCGCGTCGGGGCTGTGGATGGATGACGGAGGCCTCGCCGACCAGGTGGCCGAAGCAAAGGGCATCACCCGCGAAGAGGCACTCGAGGCGCAGAAGGGCAAGATTCCGCTCGGGCGCTTTGGCACCGAGGAGGAGATCGCAGCCGTGGTCACCTTCCTCTGCTCCGCGCGGGCCTCGAACGTCACGGGTGCGGCCTGGTCGGTGGACGGCGGCGCGGTGCCCGTGATCATCTGAAGGCCCTGAGCGCGTCCGCCGCCGCTGGGCCTAATGTGCCGGTCAGCTCGTGTCGACCGTTCCCTACACCATCCGCCGCTCCCGCCGTGCCAGGCGGACCCGGATCAATGTGTCCGCGCACGGTGTGGAGGTGGTGGTGCCCGACGGGCTGGCGCTGCGCGAGGTTGAGCCCTTCATAGAGGAGAAGCGCCGGTGGATCGAGCGAACCCTGCACCGGATTCGCGAGGCCGAGGCGGAGCTGCCGCCGCCCCGACTCCACGACGGAGCGGAGGTGCCCTACCTCGGTGACCCGCTGACCCTGGGGGTGAGCGTGGAACCCGGGCGAACCCGGGCGCACGTGGCGCGCCGGGGCGAGCGGTTGACCGTGGCCGTCGGTGCGCCGGGAGCCCAACCGCTGCGGGACGCGCTCGAGCGGTGGTATCGCCGCCGCGCGCGCGAGGAGGTGGCCCCGCGCCTCGACGCGGCGGTTGCGCGAGCGAGCACCTCGTACTCCGGCCTCCAGATTCGTGGCCAGCGCACCCGCTGGGCCAGCTGCTCCTCCACCGGCGCGATGAGCTTCAACTGGCGATTGCTGCTCGCCCCGGCGGAGATCCTCGACTATGTCGTGGAGCACGAGGTGGCGCACCTCCAGATCCACAACCACTCCCGCCACTTCTGGAATCTGCTCGGCAGCCGCTGTCCCGACTACAGACAGCACGAGGCCTGGCTTCGCCGGCACGGCCAGGCTCTGCGCATCTAGAGCCTGTAGCGTCGGCGCGCTACTCCCAACGAAAACCGCGAACGGCCAGCAGCAGCCCCACGGCGCCCCAGCCCGCCACGATGGCCAGCGCTCCGGCGTTGTCGATCAGCCCGTGGCCGGTCACGATCGCCCCGCTCATACCGTCGATCACGTGCTTGAGCGGCAGTGCCTGGGCCACCGCGTCGAGCGCCGGCGGAAGCGAGTCGCTCGAGTAGAAGACACCGGAGATGAAGATTGCGGGCAGGAAGACGGCGTTCACGTACGCGGCGGTCGAGTCGAAGTTCGGGATCGCGTGGGAGAAGGCGATCCCGAGCGCCCCGAACGCCACGACTCCCACCCCCGTGAAGACGGCCAGAGCGACCCAGTCGTGCGGCCAGCTCACGTCGTAGAGCACGTGCCCCAGCACCACCACCAGCAGCACCTGCACGAAGGCGTTCGCAACCGCGTTGCCGAGGAACCCGGCGAAGTAGGAGGAGAGCGGAACCGGCGTGCCCCGCACCCGCTTGAGGATGCCCTGCTCGCGTAGGAAGGTGAGGTTGTAGGCCATTGCGTTGAAGGTGGTGGCCATCACGCTCATTCCCGCGATGCCGGG
>JACCUO010000240.1 GCA_013811765.1 Thermoleophilaceae bacterium
CCTGGGTCGGTCTCACGGGGCCGCCCGCTGCCCCCGTCGTCCTCATCGACGGTCGGCCCCGGACCCGGTTCCTTGACCGCGTACCAGATCAGCAGCAGGGCCGCCACGACCGGAAGCTTCAGAACAAAGAACATCCAGACGAACGTGGGCACGTCCACGCTGGCATCGTACCCCGCCGCCGGCCGGTTAGCATCCATCACATGGGGACGGCGGCGTGAAAGATCTCCGATCCGCGGAAACCGACGGCCACGAGGAGCCCGCCCTCGGCGCCCCCGCCGGTCACGCCAGCCGCACGTTCGCCGACGACCAGCGCCTGCTCGGGGCGCTGCTGGCGGAGGTGATCGAGCACGGGCAGGGGGAGGAGGCCCTCGAGCTGCACGACCACGCCGTCTCTCTCGGCAAGCGCTCACGCGCCGGGGACGAGGCCGCCACCGAGGAGCTCGCGCAGTTCGCCGGGCGCCTGCCGCTCGAGGACATGCAGGTTCTGGTGCGGTCCGTGACGGCCTGGTTCCAGCTCGTGAACCTCGCCGAGGACAACGACCGCATGCGGCGCATCCGGGCGCGTCACACGGCCAATCCGTCCGATCCACGCCTCGGCTCGATGGCCGACGCCGTGCAGCGGCTCGCTGACCGCGGGACGACCGCGACCGAGCTTCAGGAAATGCTCGCGAGGGCTGAGCTGCGGCCGGTGATGACCGCGCATCCGACGGAGGCGCGGAGGGGGACGATCGTGAAGAAGCTGGCGCGCGCCTTTGCCATCCTGCGCCGGCTGGACCAGTCGGTGCCGGTGCCCGGGGACGAGGCCGCCGCCCGCCGGGAGCTCGCCGCCGTGATTCAGGAGCTGTGGGGCTCGGACGAGGTCCGCGCGGTGACGCTGACCGTGCAGGAGGAGGTACGGGCTGGGCTCGTGTACTTCACCTCGACGCTTGGTCAGGCCGTGCCGGCCTGGTACCGCGAGCTTGAGGGGGCCGTGGCCGACTCGTTCCCGGGATCTGACATCGCCGTGCCCTCGCTGTTGTCATTCGGATCGTGGATCGGAGGGGACCGCGACGGCAATCCGCACGTGACGCCCGAGCTGACCTCCGGGACGTTGGCGTCCATGCGTCAGCTCTGCCTCAGTTTCCTCGAGGCCCGAGTGGCCGAGGTCGGCGCCAAGATCTCGCTCTCCACACGGGTGCTCGGACCGCCGCCCGATGAGCTCGGATCCCTGCTGTCTTCCGGTGCCGAGCGCTTTCCCGACCTGACGGCCCGGCTCGAGCACCGGTACCCGCAGGAGCCCTACAGGCGCGCCTTCGATCTCGTCCGGGAACGCCTGCGCGCCACCCGGAAGGGAGGACCCGGCTACGCTGCTCCCGACGGGCTGCGCGCCGACCTGCAGCTGATCGAGCGCTCGCTGGAGGCCCACCACGGCGGCTTCATCGCCTCCGGAGAGCTCCGTGACCTGATCCGCCAGGCGGAGGTCTTCGGTTTCCACTTCGCGCGGCTTGACATCCGCGAGCACGCTCAGCGTCATCGCGCAGCCCTGGCCGAGATCCTCTCGGTGCTCGGCGTCCACGAGGCGTACGAGTCGATGCCCGACCAGGAGCGGGTGGGCCTGCTGGTGCGCGAGATCACCGAGCGCCGCCCGCTGATCCCGGTGAACCTGAGCGGGTTCTCGGAGGAGACGCGCGAGGTGGTGGAGACCTTCCGCACCCTCTACTCGTTGCTCACGGGTGACCACGCCGGGGCGGTACAGGCGTACGTCATCTCCGGCACCACAGGGCCTGCGGACGTGCTCGAGGTGCTGCTCCTCATGAAGGAGAGCCGCCTCGCGTGCGCCGGCGGCACCGACGCGATGCTGCGCGTGGTGCCGCTCTTCGAGGCAGGTGAGACGCTCGAGGCCGCCGCCGACACGATGCGCACCCTGCTCGAGATTCCGGTCTACCAGGCCGCGCTGCGCGCGGTGGGCAACGAGCAGGAGGTGATGCTCGGCTACTCGGACTCCAACAAGGACGTGGGCTACGTGGCCTCGGCCTGGGCGACCTACAAGGCCCAGATCCAGCTCGCGGCGGTCTTTCGCGAGCACGGGGTGACCTGGACCTTCTTCCACGGCCGCGGAGGGGCGGTCGGGCGGGGCGGAGGCCCCAGCAACGTCGCGATCCTCGGGCAGCCGAAGGGGACGGTCGGGGGCCGGCTGAAGATGACCGAGCAAGGTGAGGTGCTGTCCTCCAAGTACTCGGTCCGGGAGATCGCCCAGCGCGAGCTGGAGCTGGTGGGGAGTGCGGTGCTGTCGAGCACGCTCGACCGCGACGCGGGGCCCACCGCGGACCGGCTCGAGCAGTTCGAGCAGGTCATCGCGGCGATGGCGGAATGCTCCTCGGAGGCCTACCGCGCGCTCGTCTACGGGGAGCCGGGCTTCAGCGAGTTCTTCCACGCCGCCACCCCCGTGGACGAGATCTCACGGCTGCGGCTGGGATCACGTCCGCCCAAGCGCCGCGAGTCGGCCTCGATCGAGGACTTCCGGGCGATCCCGTGGGTGTTCTCGTGGACGCAGTCGCGCGTGGTGCTTCCCGCATGGTTCGGGCTCGGCACCGCCCTCGCCGCGGCCCGCCGGGAGCATGGCCTCGACCTGCTCTGTGAGATGGAACGCGACTGGCCGTTCTTCGCCGGGCTGCTCTCGAATGCGGAGATGGCGTGTGCGAAGGCCGACATGGGAATCGGCAGGCGCTACGCCGAGCTGTGCGAGGAACCGGAGCTGAGGGAGCGCGTATGGAGCCGTATCGAGACGGAGTTCGAGCTCACCCGCGACCAGGTGGTCGACGTGACCGGCGGTGAGCGGTTGCTCGACCGTGAGCCGGCCCGCCAGCGCTCGATCGACCGCCGCAAGCCCTACATCGACCTGCTGTCCTACGTGCAGATCGAACTGCTACGCCGGGCCCGCGCCGGACAAGGCGACGATGAGCACACGCGCATCTCGTTCCTGGCGATCAACGGGATCGCCGGCGGGTTGCGTAATACGGGGTAGCACCGGGGGGAGCTCAGGCCGGGGCGGCCTCGAGTGTCGTCATCCGGCGGAAGGCCTCGAAGCGCTCGTCGATCTCCTCGCGCGTCAGGCGGCTCACCCGCTCGGTGCCGAACTCCTCGACGTTGAACGAGGCGATCACCGAGCCGTAGGTCATCGCACGTCGCAAGGACGCCTCGGCGGTCCAGTCCTCCTGAGAGGAGAGGTAACCGAGGAAACCGCCGGCAAACGAGTCGCCCGCGCCGGTCGGGTCCATCACCCTCTCTAGTGGGAAGGCGGGTAGAGCAAAGAAGCCGTTTTCCGTGTAGAGCGCGGCACCGTACTCGCCCTGCTTGGCGACGATCACCCGCGGCCCCATCGCCATCACCTCGCGCGCCGCGAGCAGCAGGCTGGGCTGTTCGGTGAGCATCCGGATCTCCGCGTCGTTGAGCAGGACGAGGTCCACCTGCGAGATCGTCTGCTTGAGTGAGTCGCGCGCGATCTCGATCCACAGGTTCATCGAGTCAAGCCCTGCGAAACGCGTGGCGTGGCACTGTTCACGCACCTCGCGTTGGAGGTCGGGCTGGATGTTGGCGAGGAAGAGGTTCTCCGCGCGCTTGGATTCCTCGGACAGCTTGGGCTTGAACTCGCCGAACACGTTCAGCTGGGTGTCGTCGGTGTGGGCGGTGTTCAGGTCGTACTCGTAGTGGCCCCTCCAGAAGAAGGTCCGGCCGCCCTCCACGTGCTCGATGTCCTCGGTGTTGACCCCCCGGCCGTGGAGCACGGCGTACTCGTCCTCGCCAAAGTCGTCGCCCACGGGGCCGACCACCCGGACATCGGTGAAGAAGCTCGCGGCCAGGGAGAAGTGCACGGCGGATCCGCCGAGCATGCGCTCGCGCTCCCCGAAAGGGGTTGTGACCGCGTCGAAGGCGATCGATCCCACCACCACCAGGCTCATAGGCGGCGGAAGCCTACTCGGGCGGCGGGAGGTTGCCACCTCACCCGAGTGCGTAGTCTGGAAGGGGAATGAGCACGTTTGCAGAGCTCGGCCTCTCGGCGCCGCTGCTGGAGGCACTCCAGCACCTCGGCTACCAGGACCCCACTCCGATCCAGGAGGAGACGATCCCGTTGCTGCTTGGAGGCAGCGA
>JACCUO010000253.1 GCA_013811765.1 Thermoleophilaceae bacterium
AGGCTCCTGCGGCTTGGCGGGCGCGCGTGGCTCGGCCTGCTCCTTCTCGGGCTGCTCGGGCGTCTTTGATCCGTCTTCCGGGGGCGCGGTGGACTCGCCCTCCGGGCCGGCTGGGGCGGCGGGAGCCGCGGGCACGGTCTCCTCCTGCCGGTCCTCCTCGTCGTCGGTTTCCCCGCTCTCCGCCTGCCGGCGCTCCCGCACGCCGATCCACGAACGCATGAAGTCGTGCCAGATCTCGGTGGGATACGTGCCGCCGGCCACGGGGCTGCCGCCGTATTCCGTCTTCATGAAGGTGAGCTTCTCGGGGTAGCCGACCCAGACGGCTACCGTCAGCTCCTTGTTGAAGCCGACGAACCAGGCGTCGCCGTAGTTCTCGGTGGTGCCGGTCTTCCCCGCGGCGAACTCCCCGATTTCAGCCGCCTTGCCCGTGCCGCCCTGGACGACGCCCGCGAGCAGCTGTTGCGTGGTCTCGCCGACCGCCTCCGGGAACACCCGCTCCCTGATCGGCTTGTTGCGGTCTTCGCGCCCGCCACCCTCGACCCGCTCGATCGCGACCGGGCCACTTCCCTTCTGGGTCGTGTCGAGCGTGCCGGACACCCGCACGCCCTTGTTGGCGATGGTCGAGTAGGCGTAGGCCAGCTCGAGCGGGGTGAGCCCCTCGGCGAGCCCTCCGAGGGTCATAGCGGGATTCGTCGAGACGCGGGTGTCCAGGCCCATCTTCCGGGCCAATGCCGCGATCCGCCTCGGGCCCACCTTCAGGCCCAGCTCGGCGTAGACCGAGTTGTCGGAGCGCGCTGTTGCCGACCGCAGTGACGCAACCCCCGCGTAGGAGTCCTCGTAGTTGTTCACCACGAACTTCTCGCCCCCCGAGTTCCTCACGGGGAAGATCTTCTTCTGAGAGGTGAACGTGGCCTCCGGGCTCACACCGTCCTGGAGCGCACGGATCAGGGTGAACGGCTTGAACGACGATCCGGGCTGGCGGTGCCCGTTCGTGGCCAGGTTGAAGGGCTTCTGGCCGAAGTCCGTCCCGCCGACCATCGCCTTCACCTCACCCGTCCTGTTTTCGATCGCGACGAGCGAGGCGCTCGGTCCCACTCCCGCGAGCCTGCCTGTAATGGCCTGCTCGGCGGCCGCCTGCAGCTCCGGATCGAGCGTGGTCTTGACCCTGAGACCTCCGGTGAAGACCGCCGGCGCCTTGTAGCGCTCCACGAGCTGCTGGGTGAGCCAACTCGTGAAGTACGGCTGCTTGGAGTCGGGCTGGGGGGGATCGATCTCGGCTTCGGTGGGGAGCGCCTGCGCCAGCGCCTCGCGGTGCTCCCGGCGTGAGATCATCTCCTGCTCCACCATCCGGTCGAGCACCGTGTCACGACGCTCCTTCGCCCTGACCGGGTTCTGCACAGGGTCGTACAGGCTGGGCGAGGCGATCATTCCGGCGAGCAGTGCGGCCTGGGCGGGCGACGCGACGCTGGCGGCGGGGCGGCCGACCTCGGCGTCTGAGCTCTGGCTCCCACGGCCTCCCGCCTCCGCGGTGGCGAGGCCGGTCGGGTCGGCCGAGGCGGAGCCGGACGGATCGTCCGTGCCGCCGAAATAGGTCCGCACCGCCGCCTCGACCCCGTAGGCGCCGTTGCCGAAGTAGACGCTGTTCAGGTACTGCGTCAGGACCTTCTGCTTCGTCCATTTCCGTTCGAGGTGATATGCGAGCGCCGACTCGCGCACCTTCTGGAACACCGAGCGGTCGGCCTGCGCCGCAAGCGCGTTCTTCACGAACTGCTGGGTGATCGTCGAGCCGCCCTGGGCGGCTCTCTTCTGACGGATGTCCTGCGCGAAGGCCCTGGCGATGCCCTTGTAATCGACCCCCTCATGCTCGTAGAAGCGCCGATCCTCGATCGAGATGACCGCGTTCTTGATGCTGGGCGAGATTTCCGAGGCCCCGACGAGGATCCGGTTCTGGTTGTTGGTGAGCGTCGCGAGCGGCGGGGGCCGCTCGCCCTTGCGGGTGGGCTCTGGCACCACGACGGAGTTCTGGGACCGCTGGTACTCCTTCCTGTTCTCGAGGTCGGGCAGGTCGCTCGAGACGGCCATCATCATCCCGAACACCGTCGAGACCAGTGCGAGGCCGCCGAGTCCCGAGAGGATCACGGCCAGCCGCAGTTTCTTGAGCTTCGGCTTGGCCGGCGGATCGGCCATGCCTGACGGGCGCACAGCGGGTGCCGGCGGGTTCAGGACTCTTGTCGGCGGCTCCTCCTGCATTCTCATGCGCGCCCTGTGACCAGGGCCATGCTTTCCGTGCCGTAACGGCCCGAGGGGACGTCACCGCTCCTGCGGGCCTCACGGCTCCGGACGGCGGCGTCCGAAGCCCGAGAGTACGAGCGCGGCAGTCTAGCATTGGCCCGATGCCGGACTCCGCGGACGAGATCGCCCGCCACCTCGCCCGCAACGCCGTCGAAGCCCTTCCCGCCGGGACCCTCGAGCGCCAACTCGGGGAGGGGCGCCCCCTGCGGGTCAAGCTGGGCATCGATCCGACGGCGCCGGACATCCACCTCGGCCATACCGTCGTGCTGCGCAAGCTGCGCGAGTTCCAGGATTTCGGGCACACGGTGGTGCTGATCATCGGCGACTACACCGCGCGGGTGGGCGATCCCAGCGGCCGCTCGGCCATGCGGCCGCTGCTCTCCGGCGAGCAGGTCGACGCCAACGCCGCCACCTTCCAGCGGCAGGCGTTCTCGGTTCTCGATCCCGAGCGCACCGAGGTGCGCCGCAACAGCGAGTGGCTCGATATGGCGATGGAGGACCTCTTCCGCCTCGCCCGCACCTCGACGGTGGCGCAGATCCTGGAGCGCGACGACTTCAGCAAGCGTCAGCAGGCGCGAGAGCCCATCTCGATCCTGGAGCTGCTTTACCCGCTGCTGCAGGGCTATGACTCGGTGGAGGTGCGATCCGACGTCGAGCTGGGCGGCACCGACCAGAAGTTCAACATCCTCCTCGCCCGCGACGTGCAGCAGGCCTATGGCGTGGCCCCGCAATCGATTCTCACGATGCCGATCCTGCCGGGTGTGGACGGCGTGCAGCGGATGTCGAAGTCCGCCGGCAACTACGTGGGCGTCACCGAGCCTCCGGACGAGGTCTTCGGCAAGCTGATGCGCGTGCCCGATGCGGCGATGGCCGCCTACCACGAGCTTCTTCTTGACGAGCCGCTCGACACCGGTCGGCCGGCGGTCGAATCCAAGCGGGCCATGGCGGGGGCCCTGACGACCCAGTTTCACGGACCCGACGCCGCGCGGGAGGCCGAGGAGCACTTCGACCGGCTCCACGTCCGGCACGAGGCTCCCGAGGAGATCCAGGAACTGGACGTCCGGCCCGGGGAGGGCGGCGTCGTGCACCTCCCCGGTCTGCTGCGCGACGCCTTCGGGATCTCGGCTTCGGAGGGCCGGCGTCTTCTGTCGCAGGGCGGAGTGAGGTTGAACGGAGAGGTCCTCGGGGACGGCGAACTCGACCTGCCGGCCGCGCGGGTGGATGGGGCCGTGCTCCAACTCGGCAAGCGACGCTTCCGCCGCGCCCGGATCTCCTAGAGGCGCTTCCCTGGGGGCCGGGGCTCACAGGAGGGCGCCGCAGCGCTATACTTCTCGGCCCCCAGCAGCAGGAGACTTTCTGGCGTCTGGGGTGTTGCATCCGGACGGAGTCCCCGTCCAGAGGGCGCAGCGGTCTTTGAAAACTCAGCAGCATGTGCGACTAGAGCTCTTCGGAGCTCGAAGTCGCGTCCAGGTTCGACCCGAAGCCCGGGCCCTTGTGGTCCTGGCGGAGGGCTTATTTGGGGAGGAGCGTGAGTATCGCGCCCTCCCCTTGACTGAGACCCGTCGATCCGAGGGCCGGCATTGGTGTACGTACGCCGGTCAGCTTGGGAAGGAATGCGAGTACCGCACCTTTCCCATCAGTACGGAACGACATCTCTCCAAACTAGACAGTGACAACCGGTTGGAAGGTCCGATCGGATGACACGCAAGTCTTTCACGGAGAGTTTGATCCTGGCTCAGGACGAACGCTGGCGGCGTGCTTAACACATGCAAGTGGAGCGACGAACCAGGGCTTGCCCTGGGGCAGAGCCGCGAACGG
>JACCUO010000270.1 GCA_013811765.1 Thermoleophilaceae bacterium
AGACTAATGGGCCAGTGAGTACCCTCCTCCATAGGGAGGCCACGCGGCCCCCCCGTACGCAACACAGGCCCCCGCCATGACCCACCGCCCACATCCAGCCGGCGCTCGCAGACGCCCTCGCCGCCGCCGCCGGGGCGCCGCCGTGTGGGCGTTCGTGGCCTGCGCGGTGCTCCTGACCGCAGGGATAGTGGGAGCGTTCACGCTCGGCGGCGATGATGCGGGGGGCAGCGAGCCCGCCGGCGACACCCCGCCGTACCGCCCAGAGCCCGAAGACCCCTTCCCGGCGAAGCTCGAGGGCCCCAACACGTATCCGGTGGCCCGCATCAGCGGTCGGCGGCTGCTGTACAGGCGTCCGGGTGGCGAGGCGAAGGTTCGCATCGCCGATCAGACCGAATGGGACACGCGGCGCGTTCTCAGCGTGGTGGACCACCGGGGCGAGTGGCTCGCGGTGCTGGTGCCCGAGCTGAAGAACGGCGAGGTGGGCTGGATCCGCATGAGCCAGGTGGAGCGCCTCTCCGCCGTGACGTGGTCGCTCCACGCCGATGTGTCGAAACGTGAGCTGGAGGTGCGGCGCGACGGCAAGCGGGTACGCAAATTGCGCGTCGGGGTGGGAAGGCCCGGCCACGAGACGCCCACGGGGCGGTTTGCCGTGACTGACAGGCTGCGCGTGACCGACCCGGCCTCTCCCTATGGATGCTGCGTGCTCGCACTCACCGGCCACCAGACCAAGCTCCCGCCCGGGTGGCCCGGTGGCGACCGCCTGGCCGTTCACGCCACGGCCAACCTGAGCAACCTGGGACAGGCAGTGAGCGCCGGCTGCATGCGCTCCGACCCGGTGGAGGCGCGCTGGCTGATCAAGAACGTCCCGCTGGGCACGCCCGTCTTCATCCGCGGGTGAAGACAGCGTCTCACGCCGCGATCGGCTCGGCCGTTCATAGGGTGTGACCCCACCACCCTTCCAGGCGCTGCTGGACGCCCACGGGGCGGCAGTACACCGGTTCCTGGTGGCCTCCGTGGGCCCTTCGGAGGCGGACGACTGCTTTCAGGAGGCCTGCATTGCCGCACTGCGTGCCTACCCGCGGCTGGCCCACACCGACAACCTGCGCGGATGGCTGCTTCGGATCGCACAGCGCAAGGTGATCGACGCCCACCGCGCCCGGGCCCGCAGGCCCATCCCGGTGCCGGTCACCCCCGAGGTGGGAGGCATCGCCGCCGGCCCTCCGCCCGAGGCGATCGACGGTCAGCCGGCTGTCTGGGCCCAGGTGCGCGCGCTCCCCGAGAAGCAGCGCGTGGCCGTCTTCCTGCGCAGCGCGGCCGGCCTGTCCTACGCCGAGGTGGCCGAGGCGCTTGACTGCTCACAGGATGCCGCGCGCCGCAACGTCCACGAGGGACTGAAGCGCCTCAGAGAGGAGTGGAGCGCATGAGCGAGCTCGATCGACATCTGGCAGAGGCCGCCCGAGGCCTCCCCGTGGCCGGGCCGCCCGCGGAGGCGATCGACCGCCTGTACGCCAGGGCCGAGGAGGAGAACCTGATCGACGTTGCCTACGCCCAGGTGGACTCTCCCCTGGGCCCGCTCACCGTGGCGGCCACGCGGCGGGGCCTGGTCAGGATCGCCTATCCGGACAGGGCGCTCGACCAGGTGTTGGAGCGGCTCGCTGAAGCGGTCTCACCGCGGATACTCGAGGCTCCGGCCCGGCTCGACCCGATCCGACGCGAGCTCGAGGAGTACTTCGAGGGCCGCCGAAAGCGGTTCGATACCCCGATCGACTGGGCGCTCTCACGCGGATTCTTCCGCCGGGTCCTTCAGACCACCGCGCGGATCGAGTATGGCCAGGTGCGCACCTACAGGGAGATCGCCGCGGGCGCCGGGAACGTGAAGGCGGTGCGGGCCACCGGGAACGGTCTCGGGTCGAACCCAATGCCGGTGGTCGTGCCCTGCCACCGGGTCGTGCGCACAGGCGGGGGCCTCGGCGGCTACACCGGCGGGATCGAGCGAAAAGAATTCCTGCTGGCCCTCGAGCGTGGCTGAGCCTGCTGGCCCTCGAGCCTGGCTGAGCGATTCCTTGGAACCACTCCACGAGCCACACGGTCCCTGCGCATACAATCGAGCAGTCTCCTGGGAGAGGTGGCCGAGCGGCTGAAGGCACTCGCCTGCTAAGCGAGTAAGGGGCGCAAGCTCTTTCGCGGGTTCGAATCCCGCCCTCTCCGCTCACGACCTGCAGGAAGCCGCCCTCGACGTAGTGAGCGGCTGAGGCGCCGACCGGGGCCGCCCGCCGCCCGTCCGCTTTCGGCTGTTTGGGACTACAGCTTTCCCCGAGCTGTGCCGATCACCTCCTGTAGCGGAGAACTCTCCGTGCTTCACCGACAACGGCACCCCCGCCGCGAGGCGGGTTCGCAAAGCCAGGGGCCTCTCCGAGGTAGCCCAGCTACCGAAGGAGGCGTGATGTTCTGTAGTGGCACCCGACCCGCCGGGCACTGGCTCACTCGCTGGACCACGGCGTTTGGCCTCGCCCTCTGCCTGCTCGCCACGTCCGGCGCTGCCCGCGCCGAGGCCGCTCCGCAGCTTCCCGCCCAGGGCGTTTATGACCACTGCACGCCGCAGAAGTCGGCGGACGGTTGCGCCTCGCGGCTGCAGCGTCTGTCGGCGGCAGGGTTCACGGTCGTGCAGAACATGGGCATCGTCTCCCAGGCCGCCAACCTTCCCAACATCCTCAATTACGCGAACCTCGCCCACCGATACGGGGTGAAGGTGATCTGGAACGTGAGGCCGGGCATCAGCGATGCGGACCTCATCGCGGTGGTTGCGGCCCTCCGGGTTCACCCGAGCACGTGGGGCTACTACACCTCGGACGAGCCGGGTCCATCAGCTCACGACGAGCTGGCGGCCTTCTCCGCGAAGCTCAAGAGCCTCGACCCGACCCATCAGCAGCTGATCATGGGCTGTGGCAACTGCTACGGCGGCGAGGGCAGCGT
>JACCUO010000291.1 GCA_013811765.1 Thermoleophilaceae bacterium
AGCATGCGGGAGGGGCCGCTGGCGGCGCTCTTCCGCAAGACCGACGAGGAAGGCGCGGCCGGGGCGGAGGTCCGTCCCGAGCCGAAGCGCGACGCTCAGCGCGAGCGCGCGAGCGCGCCCGCCGCTCCAGAGCCGCCGCCCGTCGTGGCTCCCGAGCCCCCGGCCCCCGCGGCTCCCGGTCCTCCAGCCACTGAGATTTCCGCACCTCAGGCTCCCGCTCCCCAGACCCCCGTCGCCGAGGCATCCCATCCGCCCGGTTCGCGCTACGACGGCGTGCCGTCGGCCGAGGAGCGGCTGCGCACGGTGTTCTCCTCTGACATCCCGGAGAACATCATGGAACGACCGGCCGAGCCGAAGGGCCCCCCCGTCGAGGAGCGCGAGCCGATTCACCAGCCCAGCTCGCCGCTCACCCACGACCCTGTGTTGCGTGTGATCGGCGTCGGCGGGGCCGGCGTGAACGCCGTGAACCGGATGATCGAGGCCCAGGTCGAGGGCGTGGAGTTCCTCGCCCTGAACACCGACCTTCAGTCACTCGAGCAGTCGAAGGCGTCTACCCGGGTGCACATCGGCAGTGATTCCACCCGCGGCCTGGGCTCGGGCGCCAACCCTGAGCTGGGCCGCCAGTCGGCGATCGAGCAGTACGACGAGATCAAGGGATTGCTCAAGGGCTCGGACATGGTCTTCATCACCGCCGGAGCCGGTGGGGGGACCGGTACCGGCGCGGCCCCCGTCGTGGCGCGCGTTGCGCGTGAGGTGGGCGCCCTGACGGTCGGAATCGTGACCAAGCCTTTCGCCTTCGAAGGGGTGCGCCGCGGGGCGCAGGCCGACATCGGGGTGGAGGAGCTGGCCGCCGAGGTGGACACGCTCATCACGATCCCGAACTCGCGGCTGCTCACGGTGCTCGACAAGAAGACCTCGATGGTCGAGGCATTCCGAGTTGCCGACGACGTGCTGCGCCAGGGCGTGCAGGGCATCTCGGACCTGATCACGCTCCCTGGGCTGATCAACCTCGACTTTGCAGACGTCCGCACGATCATGTCCGAGGCGGGCAACGCCCTCCTCGGGATCGGCATGGGATCGGGTGAGAACCGGGCTCTCGAGGCCGCCGAGCGCGCTGTGGAGTCCCCACTGCTCGAGACCTCCGTGGAGGGAGCGCAGTCGATCCTGCTGTCGATCACCGGCGGCCGCGACCTGTCGCTCTGGGAGGTCAACGAGGCGGCCCGGGCCGTGTCGGAGGCCGCCCACCCCGACGCCAACATCATCTTCGGCGCCATGGTCGACGAGAAGCTCGAGGACGAGGTATGGATCACCGTGGTCGCCACCGGCTATGCCGGCATCGCCGCGCCGCGCCGCGAACGCGCGTCCGAGGCGGCCCCGGCGGAGGAGTCCGACCGCGCCGAGCCGCGGGCCATGAGGGCACCCCGGCGCACACGTGTGGGCTCGAACGGAGGCATCGGCCACCTCGACGTCCCTGAGTTCTTCCCGCGCGCCTGAGGCCCTATTGGGCCTCAGGACGTGACTGGCGCGTCGCTCACTATGGGCCCACGCAAGAACGAATCGCTAATTCTTGCGCGGGCCCTGTGGAGTAGCCGCGCTCCAGCAGCGCCCGCGTCTGTCGCTCGACCCACTTCGGCTTGCGGGTGACGCTTCGCCAGGTGAAGCGGGCGGGGAGAAAGCCCGCCACCGTCAGCTCGACGTCGCGCACCCGATCGCTCTCGAAGCATTTACGCCGTAGGTGCGCGGCGCGCCCGTCGAGCTCGACGGCCACGCGTGCGTCGCGCCAGAGCGCGTCGACGATCGGGCATCCGCTCGGAAGGATGAGCGGCGCGTTCATCGCGGGTTGAGGGAGTCCGCCCCGTCGGCAGAGCGCCAGGAAAGCTTCCTCGAAATCGTTTCGGGTCACGGTCGTTCCCGCGAAGTGCTCGGCGTCGATCGTGCGCAGTGTGGCGGCGCCCGGGCGGTTCCGACGCATCGCCTCGTTGAGCGCCCTTCCGTCGTAGACCTGTTGCAGCTCGGCCGCGTCGAGGGCCTGTTCGACCACGCGACGCGGCTCGGTCGCGGCAAGGTCCACGAGCGTGCGGGCGACGGACGTACACGGAATCCCGTCGATCGTGACGATCTCCTCCGCGGGGAGTGCGCGAACCCGGTGGACGGCGATGCCCTCGCGTGCGTGCGCGTGGCGGCAGGTGGTGACGTCGATGGCCTCTGCTGTCCGTCCGTCAAGCAGGTCGTGCATCGATCCGGCCGCTCGGTGACTCAGGACGGACCCGTCGACTGCGAGCACCGCCGCGCGCAAGCGGCCCCTCCACGTCGGCGTCCCGAGCGAGTACACGCCCCGGTGAAGGACGACCAGTAGGCCCGACCGCTGTCTCCCCTTGATTGCGTCCGAGCTCACACCGGCGGCGAGCAGCTGGCTCCGGCTGAAGACGCGATCTTGATCTGCGGCCAAGCACGCGATCGTCGATTCTGATCCCACTTTGGCGTCTCCCAGACCCACAAGTGAGATCACAACTTCTGGCACGAGACAGCGGCGTGTCCTGTGCAACGGATTTGCGACAGCGCCGTTGCGGTGGCGCAACGAAGGCGTTCGATCTGGCGCTGGCCCCGCGGGAGCGGCGTGACAGGCCGCAGGCCCCGCTCCCCGCTTCCCTCTCGGCAATAGTGTGGCCCTCACTGATGAAGGGGGTCATCGCAGCCGGGCATCCGCTCACCGCTCAGGCCGGGGCGGAGGTGCTGCGTGAGGGGGGCAATGCCGTGGATGCCGCCGTGGCCGCGGTGCTGATGTCCTTCGCGGCGGAGTCGCCGCTCACGGGGCCCGGGGCGGGAGGCTTCATGATGGTGCACGAGGCCGGGGCGAGCCATCTCCTCGACTTCTTCGTGGCGGCGCCGGGCCGCGGCATTCCGGCCCCGGACCCCGCGCCTCTATTACCGGTGGGCGTGGCCTTCGCCGAGGACGCCGTTCAGGTGTTCAACGTCGGCCCCTCCTCGTGTGGTGCCTACGGGACCACTGCAGGTCTGTCGGAGGCGCTCCGCCGTTTCGGCACGCTGGTGCTGGGAGACCTGACCGGCGCGCCGGCGCTGGCCGCGCGCGAGGGGGTGGAGGTCACCCCGATCCAGGCCTACGTGCTTGACATCCTCGGCCCGATCTTCCGATCTACGCCCGAGGCCACCGCGCTTTACGAGCCCGAGGGACGCCCGGCGCGGGCCGGCGAGCGACTCCCCCTGCCCGAGCTCGCCGACCTGCTCGAGCGGCTGGGGAGCGAGGGAGCCGGGTTCCTCTACACGGGCGACGTGGCGGCGCGCGTCAGCGAATGGGTGCTCGAGCGAGGCGGACTGCTCACGCAGGAAGATCTTGCTTCATACGAGGTGGTGGAGCGTGAGCCCACAGCGGCGAGCTTCCGCAGCCGCCGGGTCCTGACCAACCCGCCGCCGTCCTCGGGCGGCATCCTGATCGCGGATGCGCTCGAGCTGCTCGACCGGATCGATCGGCCCGGCGACACGCGCGCGCTGGCGGAGGTCATCGCCGCAACGAACCGCGCGCGGGATGAGGAGTTCCTGGAGGGGCTCTCCAGCGAGAACTACGCCGACCGGTTCCTCGCCGCGGGGGCCCTCGACACCGTGGCCGGCGAGATCGGCTCACGCCTGGGCTCGACCACACACATCGCGGTGATGGACGCGCATGGTGGCTGCGCGTCGGTGACGTGCTCCAACGGCGCCTGCTCGGGAGTGGTCATCCCCGGCACGGGCATGCACCTCAACAACATGCTCGGAGAGGAAGATCTGAACCCGCACGGCTTCCACCGTCAACCGGCCGGCGTGCGTGTCCCGAGCATGATGAGCCCCACCGTGGTACTCCACGACGGCCAACCGGAGATCGCGCTTGGGTCCGCCGGCTCGAACCGCATCCGCTCGGCGATCGTGCAGACGATCGCGGCCGTGATCGACGGCGGCCTGGCCGCCCAGGAGGCCGTGGACGCGCCGCGAATTCACGTCGAGGCGGACCTCTTGGAGTCCGAGCCGGGAGTCGAAGCGGATGCCCTCGACGGGCTCGAGGCGGCCGGCTGGCGCCTTCGCCGCTGGGAGGAGGCCAACCTCTATTTCGGCGGCGTCCAGGCGGTGGCGCGGGACGCCGCCACGGGCGAACTCTCAGGCGGTGGCGATCCCCGCCGGGGCGGGGTCGCGGTCACCGTCGACTGAGCCCTACGCAGTGTGCCCTCACCGTCGACTGATCCTTGCGCGGTCGGTGGGGAGGCTCCGTCAACTGAGCACCCTGCGGCCCCCGGGGGCCCTGCCGTCGAGGTCACCATGCGACGGTGTGTTCCGTGCGCTTACGCGATTCGAGCAGCTCCCAACCGAGAACGCCCAGCCCGAGCAGCACCAGCGCCAGACCTCCGTAGCGAAGGCCGTACCTCACCGCCTTCGACAGGCGCGGAGGATCGGAGAAGGCCACCACGGCGCGAGAGAGGTCCTGCTTGTTGGATGCCCGGGTCCCCGCGCGGGTGTCTGACCAGACCGCGAGCGTCCGCTGCCTGTCCGGGAGTAGAGCCAGACGGCTGCCGAGATCCGGCAGCCCGTTCTTGCCGCCGAACCCGATCCTCGAGTCAAACGGCTGGCTCGAGAGGCGCGTCGAGGGGATAAAGCTCTTGCCGGAGTCGAACGAGGACTGAAGCGAGACGTGGTTCATGACGTTCTCCCTGTCGGAGCGCCGGTCGTAGTAGAGGACGTCCAGGCGGCCGTTTGGAGCGACCGCCAGCTGTGGCAGGTACTGCCAGGTGCCGTCGTGCCTGGGGGTGTCGTTCACTCGCGTTGGTCCCTGCCACTTCTTCTTGGGTCCAGCCGGCAGCGACCAGACAGAGACGTCGGGGTCGCCGAGGCGCGCGTCGTGAAAGGCGGCGTAGATGCGCCCGCTGCGACGGTCGACCGCCAGGGCGGGGTAGGGGGGGAAGAGGACGACGAAACGGTGGATCGGCTTGATCCCGTCACCGACCACGGACTCCGCCCAGGTGCTCCCTTGATCGCGGGAGCGGGCCAGCACCAGCCGGAAGTCACCCTGATAGGGCGCCCCTCCCTTGCCCTGATGGCCTCCCTCATAGTCGAGCCGGTCCTCTTCCAGGTCGAGGTACAGAACGTACAGCTCGCCCTTGGGTCCGACCGCCGGCACGGGGGCAACGGCGCGCGCACGAGCGGGGCTGCTGACGCGGACCGGCTGTCGCCAGGTGGCCCCGCCGTCGTCTGAGCGGATCGACTGGATCGGGTTTCCCGTCTCTGTGAACTTCAGGAAGCCGACATCGGCGGCCTTCACCCAGGTGAGGTAAATGCGGCGTGGGTTCGCGGGGTCGACGGCCAGGCGCACCTGGAACCTCAATCCGCCACCCGCCTTGACGGGCTCCGACAGGGTGCGCCCCCCGTCTGTGGAGCGGACGGTCCAGACGGCGTTCGGAACGTTTCCGCGACCCTTCAGCGTGGCGAAGGACAGATAGAGCGTGCCGTCGGGCGCGAAGGCAGCATCGGGCGCGAAGCATTTGGGCTCCTCGCCCTTGGGGAGAGGGATGGGCGTCTGGGTCCATTTGGCGCCACCGTCGAAGGAAACCTGAAGGTCGCAGGCAAACTGCGGCGTGTCGATGCGGTTGGAGATCACCACGTTGGCCGCTCTCACCGGGTTGCGGGCGAGCGTCGGCGAGTTGTGGGAC
>JACCUO010000316.1 GCA_013811765.1 Thermoleophilaceae bacterium
TGGTGATCCACCCCGAGGCCGCTGAGACCCACGAGGCCGCCCACGGCCTGCGTGCCGAGGACGTGATCTCGGCCGCCGGCACCTTGGTCGAGCGCGAGGAGGGCACGGTGAACTCCGACCTGCCCACCGGTGAGGTGGAGCTGAGGGTGAGCTCCTTCGACCTGCTTGCCGACGCCGACACCCCTCCTTTCCAGATCGACGAGGACGATCCGGTGAGCGAGGAGCTGCGCCTGCAGTACCGCTACCTCGATCTGCGCAAGCGGCCGATGACTCAGTCGATCGTGCTCCGCCACCGCGTGGTGTCCGCGATCCGTCGCCACCTGGAGGCCGAGGGCTTCCTCGACATCGAGACGCCGATCCTCACCCGCTCGACACCCGAGGGCGCGCGTGACTACCTCGTGCCGAGCCGTCCCCAGCCGGGGTCCTGGTACGCCCTGCCCCAATCCCCCCAGCTCTTCAAGCAGCTGCTGATGATGAGCGGCTTCGAGCGCTACTACCAGATCGCCCGCTGCTTTCGGGACGAGGACCTGCGCGCGGACCGCCAACCGGAGTTCACCCAGCTCGACATGGAGCTGGCTTTCGTGGACGAGGAGGACGTGCTCGCCACGTGCGACCGCCTGATCGGCCAGGTGCTGGCGGTCGGGGGTATCGAGGCGCCGCAAGAGATCGAGCGCCTGACCTACGGCGAGTCCATGCTCCGTTACGGCTCGGACCGCCCGGATCGCCGCATCCCGATCGAGATCGCCGACCTCGGCCAGGTCTTCGCCGCCTCGGAGTTCAAGGTCTTCAGCGGCGCGCTCGGCGCCGGCGAAGTCGTGCGTGGGTTCGCCACCTCCGGGGAGTTTCCCCGCAGCCGCTTCGACTCCCTCACCGAGCGGGCCCGGTCGCTTGGCGCCAAGGGACTCGTCTGGGGGGTCCTCGAGCCGGATGGCTGGCGTTCTCCGGTCGCGAAGTTTCTCTCGGAGGAAGAGATCGCCGGGATGATGGCCGCCACCGGAGCGAAGGACGGCGACGCGATACTCGTCGTGGCCGACGATGCCGCCACGGCCGCCCGCGTGCTCGGCGAGTTGCGCCTGGATGTCGGCGAGCCCGAGGGCGGGCACGACCTGGTGTGGGTGGTCGACTTCCCGATGTTCGAGTGGAACGAGGAAGGGCAACGCTGGGACGCGTTGCACCACCCCTTCACCGCTCCGAGCGGGGATCTCGAGGCCGACCCCGGGACGTGGCGCAGCCGCGCCTACGACCTGGTGATGGATGGGACCGAGATCGGCGGCGGCTCGATCCGCATCAACACCCCCGAGCTGCAGTCGAAGGTCTTCGGGGCGCTCGGGATGTCACCGGCGGAGGCCGAGGAACGCTTCGGTTTTCTCCTGCGCGCGTTGAGATACGGCGCGCCGCCTCACGGGGGCATCGCGTTCGGCCTTGACCGCATCGTCGCGCTGCTTGCGGGGCGCACCTCGATCCGCGAGGTCATCGCCTTCCCCAAGACCGCCAGCGGGGCCGACCCGCTCACCGGCGCGCCCGCGCCCGTCGACACCCGCCAGCTGCGCGAACTCGGGCTGCGCATCCAAGCGCCCCCTGCAGGTTGAAATTCGCTCGTAGGCGACCAGCAGGCCTGCTAGCGTTCCCCCCAAGCTCTAGCTTGTACGCCAGCCGGCCCATCACGTTGAGCCAACATCACCGGGATGGGAGTCCGACTCGGGGCGTGCCAGGCGTTCGCCGTCAGGTCACGTTCCGGAGGACACCCACGCTTGCTACACGCAGGCCCAACCCCCGAGCTGGCAGCGGCAGGCTGGAGCTACTTCTTCCCGTAAGGTGGGGGCGGTGACGGCTCGCACCGCAGCTCCCGGCGAAGCCATGCTCCGGGACCACTTGGAGTACCCGCGCGGCCGCGGCGAGCTGGCGCGCTCGCCCCATTCCGGAGCCGCGGGCGGCGCCGCATGTGGGGATCTCCTCCGGATCTCGGTGCAAGTAGTGGGCCCCCGGGTGGTCGAGGCAGGCTTTGAGGCGCAGGGCTGCGCCGCCGCACAGGCCGCGGGCAGCGCGGCCGTCGAGCTCGCGCGGGGTGCCCCGCTGCTGGAAGCCGCGCT
>JACCUO010000321.1 GCA_013811765.1 Thermoleophilaceae bacterium
TTTTGAGGAGAGATACATGTCAGAAGCGCTGAATATCGCCTACGCGGCAATCGATCGTGACAACGCCGAGCAGTCGGCGCACACCCGTCGCCGCTTCGTGGGCGGGGCTGCCGCCGCCATGGGCAGCATGGGCCTCCTGGGCCTCGTCAACAACGATCAGGCACACGCCCAGATGCTGCAGAACGACGCGCAGACGATCCTGAACGTCGCGGCCACCGCCGAGGTGCTCGCCACGATCGTCAACACCGTCGGGCCCGAGAAGCTGAGGCCCCGCACCATCATCAGGAACGGCAGGCGCGTGGCCGATCCGCGGCGTCTCAACAAGGTCACCAACCGCAACGTGCGCGCGGCCGCCCGTGAGGAGCTCATTCACTACAACGTGCTGACTGGGGCACTCGGAGCGACCCCACTCGCGAAGAAGATCTGGGTGCCGAACGCCGTCTTCGCCAGCCCGAGGGGCCTCCTGACGACGCTCGAGGCGGGCGATCAGATCTTCATCAACGCCTACCTGATCGGCACGACGGTGTTCGGTAACGCCGGCAAGGGTAAGGAAGCCCGCTTCACGGGTGAGTTCATGGGCACCGAGGCCGTCCACCGGGCGCTCGCGCGCCAGTCGCTGGGCAAGCTCGGAAACGATCGCGTGTTCATGAAGTACTCGTTCAGCAAGATCGGCGACGCCGTCAAATTGCTCGAGGCCGCCGGAATCGGGTTCGGCAAGAAGGGCGCTTCCCCCGGCAGGTTCTACAACTTCGACGAGGTCAAGACGCGCACCCCGTCGGTTGGCAGCACGAGGGTGAACACCCTCCTCCCCAACTAGGAGGTAACCGGGGGGCTCGCGCCCCCCGGGCCGGCTACGAGGTCATCCCCGTGAACTGACCGCCGGTCACGTTGAGGACCTGCCCGTGCACGTAGTTCGACCACGGTGAGCAGAGGAAGAAGACGCCGCCGGCCGCCTCCTCGGGGGTGGCCGAGCGGCCCAGCGGAATCAGCATCGATGCCATCTCGCGCATCTGCTCCGGGATCCCGAGCGCGATCTCCTGGCCGTCCTTTTCGAAGGTGTTGGTGCTCTCCTTCGCGGCGGTGAGGCGCGTGTCCACGAAGCCGAAGGCCACCGCGTTGACGTTGATCTTGAACTGCCCCCACTCCTTGGCCAGGGTCTTCGTGAGGCCCACCACGCCGGACTTGCCGGACGCGTAGTTGGCCTGTCCGGCGTTGCCCATGGTCCCGGACACCGAGGAGACGTTCACGACCTTGCGGAAAACCTCGATGCCCTCGTCACGCTCCTTCTTGGCGGGCTCGCGCAGGTGGGGTGCGACAGCGCGCAGCACCCTGAAGGGCACGACGTTATGGATGTCGAGCATCGCCTGAAACTGCTCGTCGGACATCTTGTGCACCGGCCCGTCCCACGTATACCCGGCGTTGTTGACCACGATGTCGATCTTTCCGAACGCCTCCACGGCCGTCTCGACGAGCTTCTCCGGCACCCCGTCCTTGGTGAGGTCGCCCGCGAACATCGCCGTCTGGCCCCCGATCTCCTTCGAGGCCTCATTCGCCACGTCGCCGTCGAGGTCGTTTATCAAAACGCTCGCCCCGTGCTCTGCGAGCAGCTCGGCTGTGGCGCGGCCGATACCTCGCGCGGATCCGGTGACGATCGCCGCCTTTCCATCCAGAACTCCCACTGACTCTCCTTTGAAGACTCGGGTGAGCGGGCATGATGACGATCGCGGCCCGGCTAACCTCTCGGCATGTGCCGAAACATCAGAACTCTCCACAACTTCGAGCCCCCCGCGACCCAGGAAGAGGTGCGCGGCGCGGCGATCCAGTACGTCCGCAAGATCAGTGGCGCCACGAAGCCGTCGAAGGCAAACGAGGAGGCCTTCGAGCGAGCGGTGGACGCCGTGGCAACCGCCTCATCCCAGCTGCTCGGTGAGCTGGTGACCACGGCGCCACCAAAGGACCGCGAGGTCGAGGCGGCGAAAGCGCGGGACCGCGCGGCCAAGCGGTACGCCGCCTGAAGGTGGTAGCGGTGCCGGCGGTGCTGCCTGGCATCGACGATCCGCGTAGCGGGCACGGCGACTAGCCGGCCATGGGCCCGAACGTCCTGTGCGTGGTCCTCGACACCGCGCGGGCGGACGCGTTCGAGCCATACGGAGCGCCGGCCGGCGCCAGCCCGGCGGTGGCCAACCTCGCGCGCCGCGGCTCGGCGCTGCCACACGTCTACTCCACCGCCGCCTGGACGCTGCCGGCGCACGCCTCGATGTTCACCGGGCTGCTTCCGCGCACGGTGGGGCTCACGCAGGCTCCCGAGGGGACGCCGCAGAGCGCCCGGCCTCGGCTGGAGGCCGTCAGGGAGCGGATGCTGCCCGAGGTGCTGGCAAGGGCGGGGTATGAGACTCGTGCGGTGAGCGCCAACCTCTGGGTCTCGCCCCACTGCGGCTTTGACATCGGCTTCGAGCGCTTCGACTACATCGAGCCGCGACACCAGATGGCGATGCAGGTGGCGGGCAAGAGCGGTCCGCGGCAGTGGCTCGGTTGGGCTCGGGAAGGCCTTCGCTCCGAGGACGACGACGGAGCCGCCAAGGCGCTCGAGGTCCTGCGCGAGTGGACGGGAGAGCGGCGTGACCGGCCTTTCTATTGGTTCGTGAACCTGATCGAGTGCCACTCGCCCTACCTTCCTCCGCGGCCGTGGAACGACCTCGATGCGCTCGGCCGCCTGCGTGCGGGAAACGACGCACGCGTGCACCAGTCCTTCCTCGGCGTATGCAAGACCTGTGGCGGGCGCTGGGAGATTCCCGACGCCTCGCTCGAGCGGATGCGCCATCTGTACGGCCGCTCGGTCGCTTACGCCGATGCCTGGGTCGGGCACCTGCTGGAGGCGCTGGACGGACGCGGGCTGCTGGACGAGACGCTCGTGATCGTGACCTCCGACCACGGCGAGAACCTGGGTGAGAACCGACTGTTCGGCCACGCCTTCTCGCTCGACGAGCGGCTCACCCACGTCCCGTTCGTCGCGGCGGGTCCCGGCGCGCCGCGGGAGGAGGCCGCCGTGAGCCTCGCCGACCTTCCCCGGATGGTTGTCGAGGCCGCCGGGTTGGAGGACCATCCCTACGCGGCCACCCCCGCGCCGCCCGTCGCGCAGTTCGACCCCCCCGGCCCGGCCGACCACCCGCGCGTGCAGAAGTTCGTGCGCGACCTCGACCTGGGGGAGGAGGGGCTCGAACGGCTCACCGCGGTGCTCACGAGTGCTAGCGACGGGCATCGCAAGGTCGTGTTGCGCGACGGCCGTGAGTTGCTCTACGACCTGGATGCCGATCCGCTCGAGGGGTCGCCGCTGGATCCCTCGTCGGTCAGCGACGATTTCGGCCGCCTGCGCGCCGCGATCGAGGAGGCGGGGCGCGCCCCGGCCGCACCCGTGGCCGCGGGGGCACCGCCCGCTGTGCCCGACGCCTCCCCCGAGGAGCTGGCCGAGCTCGAGCGACAGATGAAGCTGCTGGGCTACATGTGACCGTACGAAACCCGGATTTCAGCTACCACCCGAAGTTCTCCGCCTGAACCTTGTGGCCCGTGCTTCGGAGCTATTGGGGAAGGTCCGATCGTCGGACGACCCCGATCAGCTTCCCTTCCGGGGTGGTCACGACGGCGGTCTTCGGTCCGCGGTCCCCGAGGCGGCCCCGCAGAGACTCGAGCGAGGTGTCCGCCCGCGCGGTCGAGGGCCCCGGTTCCATGACGTCCGCCGCGGGCGCATCGGGGTCGGCGTCGAGAGCGCTCCTTCGCAGGCGTCCGAGGATGGTCCCTCCGTCCGAGAGGACGAACGCGAAGCCGTAGGGCGAGGCTTTGACCCGCGGGCGGATCTCGCCTACGCGCTCGGCGGGCGGGGCGGTGACGACGTCGGAGCGGGCGAGATCGCCGGCCCGTCGCTCACCTGCTTTCTCGCCCTCGCGAGGAAGACCACGGGCGAGCCAGTCGGCCTTGCCTGCGACGTAGTCAAAGACGTGTTCGAAGCCGAGCGTTTCGAGCCGGCACGCGGCTCGCGGACTCATGTCTCAAAGGTAGTCCCAGCAGTAGACGATCACCGCCTCGCCCTTGGCCAGCTGGGCGGTGGTGTGGGCGTCGAGGGTCTTGAGCGGAATGTTGATCGCACCCGCCAGGTGCTCGTCGGCGTACTCCTGCGCCGGCAGCACCTCGACGAGCTGCGCACCGTCCCCGCAAAGCTCGCGAACGCGGTCGGCCTCGATCCGCTCAGGCATGGTGGGATCCACGCCGGTTGCCAGGCCGCCGCACCTCGGCCCCCTTCAGGGCGGCGAGGATCCACTCCGGAGGCGGGATCGGCGATGCGCTCTCGGATTCGCGGTAGAGGCGGCATTTCAGCCCGAAGTCCGTGCGCGTGTCTGCTCCGGGTTCGACGTCGCGGCCGTTGATGCGCAGGCTCGGCGAGCCGAGGAAGCGCGCCGCTTCGGCCTCCTGCGGCGTGTTCACCTGGCGCAGCTCGATCGCCGCTTCCACTCCCGTTTCCTGGAGCAGCTCGCGAAGGCGGGGTAGGAGCGCCTCGTAGCCCGGGCAGCCATCGAAGTAGAGAACCTCGGCGGTCATGCGGCGAGCCTCGCGGCGCAGCCCTCACAGC
>JACCUO010000039.1 GCA_013811765.1 Thermoleophilaceae bacterium
CCCGATGCGGGCGAGCTCACCGCGAGAGCACCTCCGCCAGGTCCTTGTCCCCCCGTCCGGAGAGCACGAGCAGGTCCAGGCCACCGCCGCCGAGGTTGTCCAGTAGCCACGCCAGCGCGTGCGACGGCTCGAGCGCCGGGATGATCCCCTCGAGCAGGCAGAGCCGGCGAAAGGCATCGACCGCGTCCTGATCGGGCACCGCCACGTAGCGCACGCGCCCCTCGTCGCGCAGCCACGCGTGCTCGGGCCCAGAGCCCGGGTAGTCGAGCCCGGCGGAGATCGAGTGGGCCTCCAGCACCTGACCGTACTCATCCTGGAGCACCGCCGACATCGCCCCGTGCAGCACTCCGCTCGCGCCCGTGGTCAGCGGTGCCGAGTGGCGGCCGGAGTCGAGCCCCTCCCCGGCTGCCTCCACGCCGATCAGGTCCACCTCCGTGTCTCCCACGAACGGGACGAACGCCCCGATGGCGTTGGATCCGCCGCCGACACAGGCGATCACCCGGTCGGGCAGACGGCCCTCCGCGGCCTCGATCTGACTACGCATCTCGTCGCCGATCACGCGCTGGAGGTCCCGCACCAGCCCCGGGTACGGGGCGGGACCGACCGCCGACCCGATTATGTAGTGCGTGCTCTCCACGTTGGCCACCCAGTCCCGGATCGCGGCGCTAACCGCCTCCTTGAGCGTTCGGGCGCCGGCCTCGACGGGCGTGACGCTCGCGCCCAGCAGCCCCATTCGCTCGACGTTCGGACGCTGCCGGCGCATGTCCTCGGTGCCCATGTAGACGACGCATTCGAGCCCGAGGAGCGCGCACACCGTCGCCGTGGCCACGCCGTGCTGGCCCGCGCCGGTTTCGGCGATCACCCGCGACTTGCCCATCCGCCGCGCGAGCAGCGCCTGGCCGAGGGCGTTGTTGATCTTGTGGGCGCCCGTGTGCAGGAGATCCTCGCGCTTGAGGTACACCGTCGCGCCGCAGGCCTGCGAGAGACGCTTGGCGTGGTAGAGAGGGGTCGGGCGACCTGCGTAGTCGCGCAGCAGCGCGTCTAGCTCCTGGCCGAAGGAGGGGTCGTCGCGCGCGGCGAGCCAGGCCTCCTCGAGTTCGTCCAGCGCGGGGATGAGCGACTCCGGGACGAAGCGGCCCCCGTAGGGACCGAACTCGCGTTCGCGCTCTCCCGTCTCCCGGCCCGCGCTCATAGGGCGGCCTCGGTCTCCGGCGCTGCCGCAGCTCGGTCTGCCACGGCCACAGCGCGGAAGAAGGCGGCTACCTTCCGCGGGTCCTTGCGACCGGGCGCCAGCTCCGTGCCGCTCGCCGTGTCCACGGCGAAGGGCCGCACGCCGTCTACCCCCTCGCCTACGTTTTCGGGGGTCAGCCCCCCCGAGAGCACTACCGGAACGCCGGCGCGGTGGCCGCGGACCAAACTCCAGTCGAAGGTGGTGCCGGTTCCCCCGCGCGCGCCGGGAGCGTGGGCATCGAGAAGGTGGAAGTCCGTGTAAAAGGGCTCGAGGTCACGGATCGATGCGGCGTCCTTCACCCGCGCGGCCTTCATCACGCGACAACCGGTGCGCCGGGCGGCCTCGCGGCAGTACGCCGGCCCCTCGTCGCCGTGGAGCTGGAGTAGCGTGAGATCGAGCCTGTCGGCGGCCAGGGCGACCTCGTCCAGCGTGGCGTTCACGAAGACGCCGACCACCTCGACCTCCCGCCTCAGCTCCGCGCCGATCGCCGCGGCCTCGTCGATCTGGCACTCGCGAGGGCTACCCGGCCAGAGAACGACGCCAACCGCCCACGCGCCGAGCTCGACCGCCAGACGGGCGTCCTCGACTTGCGTGATTCCGCAGATCTTGACTCGGGTCACGGGCCAATGGTGGCACGCAAGCCGCGGCGGGACTTAGGGGAACAGCCCGCCGCCGCCATCTTCGCGGGGAGCCTGGCGGCTCTGCTCGAGAGCTGTTGGGCGCTTGCCCAACTCGACCTCGGCGGTCTTCTCGTCCTTGCCGCGGTAGTACTCGATCTCGATCTTGTCTCCAGGCTTGTCGTCGGCGATCGCCGCCGCCACATCGTCCGGGGTCTTCACGGCGGTGCCGTCAACCTTCACGATCAGGTCGCCTCCGGCCACGATCCCCTCGCCTGTCGGCGTACGACCGCCCTTGAGACCGGCATCGTCGGCCGGGCCGCCCGATACGACGCTCGTGACCAACGCGCCTTCCTTGACGGGGAGGTTCAGGTCCTCGGCCACTTTCTCGGTGACCCGCGCCATCTCGATGCCGAGGTAGGAGCGCTCGACCTTGCCATCCCGCTTGAGGCGAGGCAGCAGCGACTTCGCCGTGTCGATCGGTACGGCGAATCCGATCCCCACGGAGCCCCTGGACCCTCCGGTGGCAATCTGGGAGTTGATTCCGATCACCTTGCCGTCTGCGTCCAGCAGCGGACCGCCCGAGTTGCCGGGATTGATCGACGCGTCGGTTTGGATGATGTTGCGGATCGGGAAGCCGTTCGGCGCCTCGATCTGGCGCTGGAGCGCCGAGACGATGCCGGTGGTCACGGTGCGGGTGAAGCCGAACGGGTTCCCGATCGCCACGACCGGATCGCCAACCTCCACCTCGGACGACTTGCCGAGCGGGATCGGCTGGAGCTTGGCCTTATCGGGATCGATCTTGAGCACGGCTATGTCGGTGGAGGGGTCGCGCCCAACCACCTTCGCGTCCACGAACTCCCCCTCCTCCTCGAAGCGTGCCGAGACATTCTGGGAGCCCTCGACCACGTGGGCGTTGGTGATCACCGTGCCCTCCTTGTCCACCACGAACCCGGACCCGGTGGCGGTGCCCCCCCGCTCGCCGGGGGGACCGAAGGGCGACTCGGAGCTCGTTCCGCGCGCCTGGATGAAGACCACGCCAGGGCCCTCCTGCTTGTAGATGTCGGACACCGTGCGCCTGTCCACGCCACCCGCACCAGAGGCCACCGGACGGGTGGAAGGACCAGGCCGCTCCACCACCTCGCGCGTGGTGTCCCCGGTCTCGATCACATCCGTGGCTATCAGCCCTGCGCCGACCAGGAGGACCAGAAGGCCGCCCAGGGCTCCGGAGAGCACGTTGGACACGGATGAATGCTGGGAGGAGGTCGGGCTCATGGACCCTGGTTGTAGTCCCGCGAGCTTAAGGCCGCGTAAACGGCCCGGCCGGCGGGAGCGCCAGGAAGCCGCGCAGGCGCGAGACCAGCCCCCGGCCGGCGGTGAGCTCGCGACGCAGCGCGCGCCTCTCGCCCGCCCCCAGGG
>JACCUO010000095.1 GCA_013811765.1 Thermoleophilaceae bacterium
TGCCCAGCGTCTTCTCGTAGCCCTCCACGCCGCTGTACTTGGACCGTTCCCAGGCACCCGCCGTGAGCGAGCCGTGAGCCTGGGGGACGTTGCGCGCCAGCGCCAGCAGCAGCGCCATCGTGTGCTCGGCCGCCGTGATCACATTCGACTGCGGCGCGTTCACCACCACGATCCCGCGGCGCGTGGCGGCGGCCACGTCCACGTTGTCGACACCGACCCCGGCACGGCCCACCGCCCGCAGGCGCACAGCCTTCTCGAGCAGATCCGCGCTCAGCTGGGTGGCCGAGCGGATGAGGATGCCGTCGAACTCGCCGATCCGGCTCTCGAAGGTGGCCTGATCCCAGTCCGAGCCGACCTCCACCTCGAAGCCGGCTTCGCGAAGGAGATCGACTCCCGACTCCCCGATCTTCTCTTTGACGAGGACCTTCGGCGGGGTCACGCGCTCGCGCCGGAGGTGACACCGGCGTCCAGGAACACCCGTTGCGCGGCAGCGACTCCCGCGCCAAGCTCCCCCTCGTGGCCGAGCTCCTGAAGGGTCATCTCGAGAGCGGCCACCACGGTGAGGATGTCGAACTTGCCGAAGTACCCGCAGTGGGCGATCCGGCAGATC
This sequence comes from Thermoleophilaceae bacterium, assembly GCA_013811765.1. Taxonomy (GTDB): domain Bacteria; phylum Actinomycetota; class Thermoleophilia; order Solirubrobacterales; family Thermoleophilaceae; genus JAAYBF01. Next base: position 611 of record JACCUO010000095.1, read on the forward strand.
TTCCCCTTGAGCTTGCCCTGCCCGCCCGCGATCGTGATGCCGTGCCGCTCGCGCATCAGCTTCGGCACCTTCGCCCCGTCGATGCCCTCGGGCAGCTTGATCGCCGTGCAGACGTTCGCGGCCTCGTCCTCGGGGCCGAAGAGCTGGAGTCCCAGACCTCCGGCAGCGGCCCGCGCTGCGCTTCCGAGCAGGCGGTGGCGCTCGAAGACCTCCTCCACGCCCTCCTGCTCGATCAGGCCCAGCGCCACCTCGAGCGCCCGGATCAGGCCCACGGCGGGAGTAAAGGGGCTGTCGGGCTGGTCCGCGCGCTGGCCCTTCAGGGTCTTCTGCCAGTCGAAGTAGTAGCGCCCCCCCGGCCGCTCGGCGGCGTAGGCAAGCGCGGCCTCACTCGCGCTCACGAAGCCCAGGCCGGGCGGCGCCATCAGGGCCTTCTGCGAGCCGGCCGCGACCACGTCGAGGTTCCACTCGTCCTGACACACGGGGACGGCGCCCACCGCCGAGACGGCGTCGATGGCGATCAGCGCTCCGTGTGCATGGGCCACCTCGGCGAGTCCCTGGACGTCGTTGACGACGCCGGTCGAGGTCTCCGACAGAGTGGTGAAGAGGACCTTGATATCGGAGTTCTCGCCGAGCAGCCGTTCCACGTCAGCGGGCTCTACCTTGTTGCCCCAGCCCGAGTCATGGTGCACGGTGGCGGCCCCATAGGCGTCACAGAGCTCGGCCCACCGCTCGCCGAACTTGCCGCAGGAGACCACCAGCGCATGGTCTCCCGGGCGGACGAGGTTGGCCACCGCCGATTCCATCGCTCCGGAGCCCGAGCAGGAAAAGACGAGCACGTCCCCCTCCGTGCCGAATACCGGGCGCAGGCGCCTCAAGACCGTGGCGTAGATCTCGATGAAGGCCGGCGCCCGGTGGTAGAGCATGGGCTCGGCCATCACCTGGGAGACGGCGGGTGGCACCGGCGTAGGGCCGGGCGTCATCAGGTACTGCTTGAGGTGCTCGTCAGCCATCGGACGGGCGAGGATACAGAGGGGGTGCCTCAGCCCAGCAGCGATGCCCCCAGGCGAACTGCCGTCGCACCCAGCCGGATCTTCGTCTCGAAACCGTCCGGTGTGCTGCCACCGCCGTCCAGCTCGTCATCCAGGTCCTGGCGGAATCCCTCATCTGTGGCGTAGATGATCGCGAACAGGAGCCAGAAGATCGTGGCGAGAATCGAGAGGCTCAGCGTGACGATTCCGGTGACGAAGCCGGCCTGGGCCACGCCGCGGTGCTTGGGGGTCTCCCCGCGGTCGACACGCGCGCGTCCGGTGCGCGAGTAATAGATCCCGAGGGCGGCGCAGACGATCGAGATGATGCTGGATGTGCCGGCCGAGATCAGGAGCAGGGCGCCCGCCGTCACCGAGAGGACCAGGCCGGCGACCGCGGCGCCGTTGTCGGGGGCCGCCGGGTCCGGGGCGTAACCCCACGCCGGCGCGGCGGCCGGTGGGGTGCCGGGCGCGGGAGCGCTCCAGCCCCCCTGTTGGGGTGCAGGCTGGTGCTCGCGGGGCGGCGCGTAGCCCTGATACTTCGGTGACGAGGAGTCCCCCTGTTGCCCAGAGGGCGGCGACTGGGGATCCAGTGGCTCGGGGCGGGATCCGAGCTCGGGCTCCGGGCCGGCGGGCGCGGGTGGCAGGAAGCCGGCGTGCGGCCCGCTTTCAGGCTCCTGGTCCAACCTAGAGGTCCGTCCGGCAAGTTGGAGGACCGGCCACTAGAACTCCGTGTCGATCCAATCCATCATCGAGCGCAGCTCCTTGCCCTCCCGCTCGACCTGGTGGCGGGAACCCTCCTCGCGCATGCGCAGGAAGTTCTCCTGCCCCGCCCTGTTCTCCGCGATCCACTCGCGGGCAAAGTCACCCGACTGGATCTCGGCGAGGATCTGCTTCATCGCCGCGCGCGTGGGCTCCCCGATCACCCGCTCCCCGCGGGTCAGGTCACCGTACTCGGCCGTATTCGAGATCGAGTACCGCATCCCCGTGATGCCCTTCTCGTACATGAGGTCCACGATCAGTTTCAGCTCGTGCAGGCACTCGAAGTAGGCGAGCCTCGGGTCATAGCCCGCCTCCACGAGCGTCTCATAGCC
>JACCUO010000211.1 GCA_013811765.1 Thermoleophilaceae bacterium
CCGGACTGGGAGATGCCGATCACGAGGTCGCGCTCGTCGATCACGGGGTTGCGGTAGCGAAACTCCGAGGCGATATCCATCTCCACCGGCACCCGCGACCACGCCTCGATCGCATAGCGACCCAGCATGCCCGCGTGGTAGGAGGTCCCGCACGCAACCACCACCACGCGGCGGAGGTTCGCCAGCTCAGCGTCGGTGATACCGATGTCGCCCAGCTCGACGGTGCCGTGCGCAAGCCGATCAACGACCGTCTGGGCCACGGCGGCGGGCTGCTCATGGATCTCCTTGAGCATGAAGGTCTCGTAGCCGCCCTTCTCGGCGGTCTCGAGATCCCAGGTCACCTCCTCCACCGGTCGCTCGACGGGGGCGCCTGCAGCATCGAGGAACCGCGTGCCGCGCGGCGTGACCGCCACGATCTCGTCGTCCTCGACCATCTGGACGCGACGGGTCGAGGTGAGGAAGGCGGGGATCGTCGAGGCGATGAAGCTCTCGCCGATGCCCACGCCAACGACCAGCGACATCTCCTTGCGGGCGCCGACGAGCACCTCCGGCTCGTCGGCGCTCATCGCGACGAAGGCGTAGAGGCCACGGAGCTCGTTGTAGGACAGGCGCACAGCCTCGACCAGGTCGCCGTCGTAGTGAGAGGCCACCAGGTGGGCCACCACCTCGGCATCGGTCTCGGAGGTGAACGTGGCGCCTTCCCCGATCAGGCGCGTCTTGAGCTCGATCCAGTTCTCGACGATCCCGTTGAGCGCGATGTGCACGCGTCCGGAGCTGTCGTCATGGGGGTGGCAGTTCTGCTCGGTAACCTTGCCGTGTGTGGCCCAGCGGGTGTGGCCGATGCCGCTGACGGCCCCGTTTTTTCTCCCGTTCACCCGCTCCTTGAGGGCCGAGAGGTTGCCCACGGCGCGCACGGAAGAGACGCCGCCGTTCTCGGTCATCGCCAGGCCCATCGAGTCGTAGCCGCGGCCTTCCAGCTGCTCCATGCCGGCGAGCAAAATCTCCTGGCAGGGGCGTGAGCCCGTATATCCGATGATTCCGCACATGGAAGACGAACCAGGGTAGCCGCGAAGCCCTCAGGTGCCCAGTTCCCGCTCGACGACCTCGACGAGCCGGCCGACTATCCCGTCGCATTCCGCCCTCTCGGGTGCCTCGACCATCACGCGCACGAGCGGCTCCGTGCCAGAGCCCCGCACGAGCACGCGCCCGCGCCCCTCCAGCGCGGCCGACTCCGCCTCGACCGCCGCCCACACGGCGCTCGCGCCGCTGAGGGCCTCGCGATCGGAGACAGTGACGTTCACCAGCCTCTGCGGGAGCTTGCGCATCGCCTGGCGGTCAGCCAAGTCGTTTTGGGCCCCCAGCGCCTCGAGGGTCAGCAGCGCGGCGGCCACGCCATCACCGGATGGCACGAAGCCCGTATCGATGATGTGACCCGACTGCTCACCGCCGAGCGTCCAGCCGCGGGCGAGCAGCTCGGAGAGCACGTGACGATCGCCGACGGGGGTGACCGCCACCGCCACCCCGGCCTCCCGCATCGCGGTGTGAAAGCCGTAGTTGGTCATCACGGTGACCGCGACTCCCCCACCGGTCAGGCGGCCGGTGGCGCGGAGGTGCAGCGCCGCCAGGGCCATCAGCTCATCACCGTCGACCACCTCCCCCGCGCGATCGGCCGCCAGAACCCGGTCGCCGTCCCCGTCGAGGGCAAAGCCCACGTCGTGCCCACCCTCGACGACCTTCGCGGCCAGGGACTCCACGTGCGTGGAGCCACACCCGGCGTTGATGTTGCGCCCGTCGGGCTCGACTCCCACCGTGTGCACGTCGGCACCGAGGCGCCGGAAGATCTCGGGCGCCACCCGGTAGGTGGCCCCGTTGGCGCAGTCGAGCAGCACGCTGCGTCCTGACAGGTCGAGCTCGCGGAAGCGCAGCTCAAGCTCGCGCAGATAGTCCCCGCCCGCACCATGGAGCTCGCGGACCCGCCCCACCGAGCGGGTCGGGAGCGGCGCCTCCCCCGCCACCATCGCCTCGATTTCGGTTTCCTGCTCGTCGGAGATCTTCGTGCCCTCCGGTCCGAAGAACTTGATGCCGTTGTCCCGGAAGGGGTTGTGAGAGGCGGAGACCACGGCGGCGAGGTCGAAGCCGAACCGCCGCAGGAGCAGCGCCGCCCCAGGGGTGGGCAGAACGCCGCCGAGCAGCGCATGCCCTCCGCCTGCCGCCACGCCGGCCGCCAGCGAGGCCTCCAGCATCTCGCCGGACTCGCGCGTATCTCGCACGATGAGAACCTGCGGAGCCTCCGCGGGAGAGACGGCCACCGCCGCGCGACCGAGCGCGAGCGCCAGGTCGGCGGTGAGGAACTCGCCCGCGACGCCGCGGACCCCGTCCGTGCCGAACAGGGCTCGGGGCACCCCCGCCGAACCCTTCTTAGCGCTTAGAGAACTGCGGGCGCTTACGGGCCTTCTTCAGTCCCGCCTTCTTACGTTCCTTCACGCGCGGGTCGCGCGTGAGAAACCCGCGGCTCTTGAGCTCGCCGCGCAGGTTCGGGTCCGCCTCGGTTAGTGCCTTCGAGATGCCGTGGCGCAGCGCACCCGCCTGCGAGGACACGCCACCGCCGTGGATCTTCGCCACCACGTCCATGCGCTCCTCGTGGCCGACGGTCTGCAGCGGCTGGCGCACGATCGTCTGCAGGGTAGGCCGGGGGAAGAATGCGTCCATCTCGCGGCCGTTGACCGTGTACACGCCCGTGCCCGGCTTCAGGATCACGCGTGCGACGGCGCGCTTGCGCTTGCCGGTGGCTATGTAGCGGGCGTCGGCGGCAAGCTCGAGCACGCTGGCCGGAACGGGCGCCGGGCCGGTTTCCTCGGGCGCCGCCTCCGTGACGGTGTCACCGTCCTCCTCCTCCTCGAGCGCCTGCTCGGCCGCTTCGATCTCGGCGCCCACTACGCCGCCCACGCCATTGCGCTCGGGCGTCTTCTCCTCGAGAACGAGGTCCGGCTCGAGGTGGGCGCCGGGGATGACCTCGGGCTCCTCGGCCTTGGCCTGCTTTCGCCCTCGCTTGGGACGCGGTTTGGGTGCCTCCGCTTCCGGCTCCTCGGCTGGGGCGGCCGGGACCTCTTCGGCCGACGGGGTGGGGATCTCTTCGGCCGGCGGAACCTCTTCGGCCGGCGGAGCAGCGGCCTCTTCGACTGACGGGGTAGGAACCTCCTCGGTTGGCGGGGCCTCCGCGACCGGCTCTGCGGGCGCTGGTTCGGCGGAATCTTCCGCTTCCGGCTCTTGGGCCGGTGGTGGCTCCTCGGTCTTGGCCGGCTTTCGCCCTCGCTTGGGACGCGGCTTGGGTGTTTTCGCTTCCGGCTCCTCGGCAGGAGGGACATCCTCGGTAGGAGCCTCCGCCACTGGCTCCTC
>JACCUO010000177.1 GCA_013811765.1 Thermoleophilaceae bacterium
GCCGATCCGCGGATCCTGATCCTCGACGAGGCCACCTCCAACGTGGACGTGCACACCGAGGCGCGGATCGAGCGCGGCCTGCGCCGCCTGCTGGCGGGCCGCACGGCAATCGTGATCGCCCACCGCCTGTCGACTATTCGCAGCGCCGGCCGGATCGTGGTGCTCGACGGCGGCCGGATAGTCGAGCAGGGCACGCACGAGGAGCTGCTGGCGGCCGCCGGCGCCTACGCGCGGCTCTACCGGGACTGGGCGGATCAGGCGGCGGCCTGAGCGGTCAAGCGGCGGAGTCGCGGGGGATCGCGTTCACTCGGTCGTGTCGCGCATCGGGGATCAACGACTAGCTCCGTAGGCGCGAGCCGCGAAGGAGGGGTAGAATACCGCTCTTCCCGTTTGGCCTGGCAGCCCCTAAATGGGTCGAAGCAATGGGGAATGGTGTAATCGGCAGCACTACTGCCTCTGGAGCAGTCAGTCCTGGTTCGAGTCCAGGTTCCCCAGTAGCCGTTTTGCGCCTTGAGCGAAGCGGAACGCCTACAGTGAGGCCAGATCGCCGTCGGGATCCGCCAGGCTCTCCGCCTCCGGCGTCGCCCCCTCCCGGATGAACCGCCGCGCATGCTCGAGATCGTCCGAGCGCCCTACGGTCAGCGCTGCGGTCACCCTGCCGCCATCGCGGTAGAAGGCCGTGAAGTCGCCGTCCTCCAGAGAGCCACGGATCAGCGGCTCGCCGGAGCCCGGGCCTACGTACTCCATCGACGCCCAGTCGGCCAGGTCCGAGAAGAAGTAGGGGACGGTGTCGTGGGGCACGTCGCGGCCGATCATGTTCAGCGCCGCCGTCTTGCCCTGCTCGAGGGCCACGTCCAAGTGCTCCACCCGCAGGCGGCGCCCATGGAGCACGCTGTCGTACTCGCACATATCGCCGGCGGCGTAGATGCCGGGCGCCGAGGTCTCAAGCCTTGACGAGCACCTCACCCCGCCGCTCTCACCCAGCTCCAGGCCGGCGGCCCGGGCGAGCATCACGTCCGGCATCACGCCCGCCCCGATCACCACGCAGTCGCATTCGAGCTCCAGCCCGCCCTTCGTAACCACACGCCGCACGCGGCCGTCGGCACCTTCGAAGCGGTCGAGCTCGTCCCCGCCGTGCACTTTCACGCCATGGTCCTCGAGCGTCCGCTGAAAGAACCCGCCGACCTCGCGGCCGAACGCGGGCCCGAAGGTCACCTCCTCCAGCATCACGATGCTGCACTCGCACCCGAACGCCGAGGTCAGCGACGCCGCCACCTCGCAGCCGAGGTAACTCCCTCCGATCAGCACGACACGCGAGCCCTCGCTGCCATCCGCGCGGATGGCGTCGGCGTTGCCGAAGGCACGCAGATAATGGATCCCGTCGAGCTCGCCGCCCCCGGCGCGCAGCCGCCGCACGTTCGCTCCCGTGGCTATCAGCGCGGAGCCAAAGCGCACCTCCTCCTTGGTAGAGAGGGTGACCACTCGCTCGCCGGGATCCAGCTTCATCGCGCTCGTGCGCTCCAGCAGCTCGATCTCCTGCTCGCCCCACCAACCGTCGGGTTGAAAGAGCGCGGATGCGCGGTCCTCCTGGCCCTGGAGGTAACCCTTGGAGAGTGGGGGGCGGTTGTACGGAGGGTCCGGCTCGCGCCCGACCACCAGGATGGACCCCTCCGCTCCCTCCTCACGCAGCGTCTGTGCGCAGGCGGCGGCGGCCACGCCTCCCCCGATCAGCAGGTGATCAACATGGCGCGGGGCCATCGCTCAGGCGTCCCGCGAGCCGACGCTCATGGGCAGGCGAACCGTTCCGTCACGATCTCCTCGAGACCGATGTCCAGCACTAGGAGCACCTCGTCACCCGCGGTTATCACCGAGTCCCCCACGGGCACGAAGCCCCCGCGGTCACGGAGGATCGAGATCACGAGCGCGCCGTCGGGCAGGCCGAGGTCCTTGACCGTGCTCCCGGCGGCAGGGCAGCCCTCCGGCACCTCGATCTCGATGATCTCCAGCCGTTCCTCCTTCAGATCGAGCAGGTGCACGAGCCCATACTTGGGCACCTCGTGCTCGATCAGTCGCAGGATCAGGTCGGTGGCCGACACCGCCGGCTTTATCCCGAGCAGCTCGAAGTGCTGAAGGTTGCGCGGGTTGTTGCAGCGCGCGATGACGCGCTCGATGCTGTACTTCTCCTGCGCCATCTGGCAGATGAGGATGTTGTCCTCGTCGTCCCCCGTGACGGCGATCACCAGGTCCGCGCGTCCGATGCCCGCGCGTTCGAGCACCCACAGCTCCGTGCCGTCGCCGTAGTGGATCGAGTGCTCGAGCTCCTCCTCGACCACCTCGTACCGCCGGCGGTTGCTCTCGATGACGGTGACCTCGTTCTCCTTCTCGACAAGCTCACGCGCGAGGTTCCAACCCACCTTGCCGGCTCCCACGATCAGTACGTACACCTACCCGGCCCCCCCTCGGGAGCTCTTGTGGCCGCGCACCGCCGCCTCGAGCAGCTCGATGGCCGTCTGGGTCGGGCACACGGTCTGCAGCCCCTGCTGGGCGTACCACTTGGCGCGCCCCGGGTCGAGCACCCGCACGACCACGAGCTCGACCTCAAACCGCTTCTTTGCGATCTGCGCAATCACGATGTTCGTGTTGTCGCCATCCGTGGAGGCCAGGAAGGCGTCGGCACGGTCGATGCCCGCCTCGAGCAGAGCATCGATCTCGAGCGCGGTGCCCACCGTGAAGGATCCGCCGAGGTCCTCCCAGCTCTCATCCTGCCCACGGTTGAGGAGCGCTATGGCCTCGGGGTTCTCGTCGAGCACCGACACCTCGTGGCCGTCGGAAAGCATCGACTTGGCGACAGCCGAGCCGACCCGCCCACTGCCGACGATCAAGACGAACATGAAAAGCGCACAATAGCGGTGCGTCAAGCCCCGCCGGGCCGATCAGGAGACACCGCTGGGCAGGTCATTGCCGCGGTTCGCCGAGGCCTCGGCGGGCGCCGCGGTGAGGATCACCTTGCAGGGCGCCTTCTCGACGACGTACCGGGTGGTCTCCCCGGCGAACCGGTCCCGCCCGCGAGCCAGCCCGCCAAGAATCGCTCCACCCCGGATCCGGCTCGGCTCCTCGGCCGCGAGCACGATCGCCTCGACCCCCCGGCGCTTGGCCTCGGTCACGATCGCGGCACCCGTCGTGCGCCCTCGCACCATTGCCGTGGCAACCTCGACCCCCTCGTACTCCTCACCGACATCCTTGGCACGCGTCAGCGTCTGCCTGGCCTTGGCCACCTTCTCGGGCGGGACACGCGCGTCGAGCGGAAGCGACAACGGCACCTCGAACACGAACACCACCTCGAGCACCGTGCCGCCCTCGCCTTCGCGGGCCTCCTCCGCGGCAAGGCGGCCCGCGGTGCCCACGATGTCGTCATCGAGGGGGTCCCCCGAGACCGGCACGAGGATGCTGCCGTACTCCGTGTCCCGGGCCTCCTTGAGCGCCTCGGCCGGGATCGTGTACCGGGCGGTCAGCGACTTGCCCTGCCCACGCCGGTAAATCACGTACATGGCGATCCCGGCCAGCATCCAGGCGCCACCCGCAAGACGGGCCCCCTCGTGTAAAACGACCACGCTGAGCCATGCCGTGACACCGAGCGCCACGCCGAGGGCCGCCGGAAGCGGCAACGAACCCCGCCCCACCCGGATATTCAGCGGCATCTTGTATGCAAGACTCCTTTCGGGCTCCCTGAAACGCAGCACGATCACCGACAGATTCGCGAGCGTGAAGGCGAGCATCGCTCCGAACGCGAAGATGCCCGCGAGGAACTCCACGTCTGCGGTGGTGGTGAGCGCGAACGCGAGCAGTGCGGCGGTCGTGATCGCCACGTAGGGAGTGGAGCGGTCGTCGTCGAGGCGCGAGAGGGCGTTCGGTATCTGGCGGTTGGTGCCCAGCGAGTACGCCAGCCGGCCGAGGCCGAGCATCTGCCCGTTTACCGCCTGCACGAGGACCAGTGCTCCGAGCCCACCGACCGCGTAGCGAAAGCCCTCCGCGAGCCACGCGGGCTCGAACTCCGAGACTACGCCGAGCACGGGAGCCTCGATCAGGGACCCGCCAAGCTCTGTGGATCCGTCCACGACGGGTACCGCCATCAGCGCCACCGCCGAGATCCCGACGAACAGGACGAGCACCCCCGCAGCGGCCACCCTGACCACCCGGCGCAGTCCCCGGCGCCCCACGCGCAGGTCGCCCGCGAGCCCCGACGCGGCCTCGATGCCCGTGAGCGCCACCGCAGCGATTACGCTCGCGAAGATCACGTCGTCCCACTCGGGGGTCTCGCCCAGCTCGATCGAGTCGCTCAGCAGCGACAGGTCGAACAGCTGGACCGTCCCGACGACGATGATCGCCGCGAAGAGCACAACGCTCGCGATCGAGAGCCGCAGCAGGAAGCGGAACCGCTCCGCCGTGATGCCCCGGATGTTCGCCCACGCGACGTAGGCGATCGTGGCCCCCGCAATCAAGATCTCCACCCCTGCATCGCCGGCTCCTCCCCAGAAGGCTGCGAGGTAGTGGGATACGGCGAAGGCGCCGATCGCCATGACGATCAGGTAGTCGAGCAGGATTGCCCAGCCGGCCACGAAGCTCCACAGCTCGTTGAACGCATAGCGGGCAAACATGGAGGCCCCGCCCCGCTCCGGATAGAGCGAGTTGCCCTCGACGTAGGTGAGCATCGTGACCACGAAGAAGACGCCTGCCACGAGAAAGGCCAGCGGGGTGAGCCCGAGCGCCCCGTCGGCCACCACGCCGAGCGCGAAGTAGATGGAGGACCCGGCTGCGCTCAGCCCGACGGCGAACAGCGCGGGCTCGCCAAGGCTCCGGGCGATCCGCGCCTCGGCCTCCCCCGAGCCGCGCCGCAGTGAGCTCCGTACCCGGCCGCGGCCGGGGTCCTCGACCGAGCTCACGCGCCGCGGTCGGGGGCCATCGCCCGGGCCAGCCGCAGGCGCGCGGCTCCGAGCAACGCGAACAGCACCCCGACGACCACCCCGAGCGCCAGCGGCCCCCCGCCCCGGGCGACCGTCATCACGACCATCGCCACGCCGACCACGCAGAGAATGGCGCTGAGCGTCTGCGAGCTGGCAAGATAGGCACGGTCCACGGCGGTGATCTTAGGGGCCAGGCCCCCGCTCCCGCACGTCGCCGGAGGAGTCGATGATCACCCTGCACGGACGCTCGGAGAGCACCGTCTCGAGCGTCTTTCCGAAGATCGACGAGCCGGTGCGCCGGGGAGGCAGGGCCATGACCACGGCAGCCGCCTCGATCTCCTTGGCCTCGAGCACTATGCGGCGCCCGGCCTCACCCGTGCGGACCTTCTCGAAGTGGCCGGTCACCCGCCGCTTGCCACGCACCTGCGCGGAGTCGATTGCCGCCTGCGCCTTGGCCTCGGCCTCGGGCATCACCGCGTCGATCGGCGCGTTGGCGGGGACCGTGATCGTGACCAGCACGTGAATCCCGCGGCGCCTGCGAGCGGCGAGCTTGACGGCCGTGTTCACCGCCTCGGGCGAGTACAAACCGTCCTCGAATGCGAGCAGGACGGATTGGTACTCGACCTCGTGCTCGACGATCGCCTTGGGCATCACGATTTTGGTGGTCTGTGTGAGGCTGAGCCCCTGGTTGCGCCGATAGAGCACGTAGCTTGCGATGCCCACGGCGAGCCAGGCCGAGCCGGCGATCAACGTGGTGGTGTTGAGCACGTTGATCACCACGAACGCGATCCCCGTCCCGAGCCCCCCGAAGATCGCATACAGGGGTAGCGAGTGGCCGCGCACCTTGATCGAACCTGGCCCTGTCCACGGCCGCTCCTTGTCGGGCTGCTTTATCCGCAGCGCGATCACCGCGAAATGCGCGACGGTGAACGAGAGCATCGCGCCGAAGGCGTAGATCGTGCCGAGGAAGTCCGCCTGGCCCGGCAGGATTGTCAGGCAGGCGATCAGCCCGAAGACGGCGATGGCCACGTACGGCGTGCGGTAGCGGGGGTGCAGTGCCCGCAGCCCCTCGGGGAGCTGGCGGTGCTGGCCCATCGAGTAGGTGAGCCGGGACACCCCGATCAGCCCCGCGTTGGTGGCGATGAAGAGGATCGTCGCGGCGAGCACGCCCACATACACCTCGGCCGCCCCCTGCAGGGCGCCGAGATCCATGTTCTTCACGACCCCGAGGATCGGGTCATCGGCAAAGCCACCCTCCTCCTTGGAGAGCGCGAGCAGGGTCTTGCCGTCCTCGACCGGCATCGCGGAGAGAGCCACGGAGGGCAGGAGCGCGTAGATCGTCACCACTGCCGCCACCACCCCGGCCATGCCGCGAGGGATGGTGGTGCCGTAGTCGCGCGCCTCCTCGGCCATGTTCGAGATCGTCTCGATGCCCGTGTAGGCCACCATTCCCACCGGGATCGCAACGAGGAAGTCGCCCACGGTGGGGTACGTGCCGAAGTCGACGTTGTTCACGAGGGTGTCCGGTGACAGGACGAGCACCATGCCGACCACCACGAGCAGCACCTGGGTGAGAAAGTCCGCGAGCGCGAGAAAGACGTTCAGCCCGGCGGACTCCTTCACGCCCACCACGTTCACGAGGGCCAGGATCACGATCACCACGATGCCCCCCACGATGTCGGCCGGCGACTTGCTGAGCGGCTCCCAGAAGTCGCCGAGGTAGTGAGGCACGAAGAACGCTGAGATCGCGACGGTGATGATGTAGTTGAGCATCTGGCCCCACGCGGCGAAGAACGACCAGAACTCGTTGAAGGCCCGCCGGGCAAAGGAGGACGAGCCGCCCGCCTCGGGATACATGGTGGTGGCCTCCGTGTAGGTCGCTGCCGTGCACACGAAGATCAGGCCGGCGATCAGGAAGACCACGGGAGTCATCCCGAGCGCGAAAACCGCCACGAGCCCGAGGGCGTAGTAGATCGAGCTGCCCACGTTCCCGTAGGCGGTACTGAACAGGGCACCCGTGCCTAGCACCCGCTCGAGTCCCGCTCCCTTCGGGCGCCGTTCGGCCATCTGGGGCGAAACCTACTGAAGGTCTATTTCCGTGCGCACTTGTGGGGCCCCTGGGACACCAAAGTGAGCACGCGATCCGTGGGTCACGGGGGCGGGAGCCCCCGCCTAAATCACACCAGGAACGGGATGATCAGGATGGCCACGATGTTCGCCACCTTGATCATCGGGTTGATCGCGGGACCGGCGGTGTCCTTGTACGGG
>JACCUO010000245.1 GCA_013811765.1 Thermoleophilaceae bacterium
GCCTTCGTCTTCGTGCTCGCCGTCGCGGCGATCTACTTCGTGTTCCCGAAGCTGGTCGGCCTCGAGGACGCGGTCGCGCGCCTCGACAACGCCACCTGGTACTGGCTCGTGATCGCGGTGGGCTTCATGGTCGGGGCCTTCGCGGCCTACGTGGCACTCTTTCGGGGGATCCTCGGCGGGCGCGCCGACGACGAGGTACACCGCCGACTGGGGGTGAAGGCCTCGTACGAGATCACCATGGCCGGGCTCGCGGCGACGCGCCTCTTCTCAGCGGCGGGTGCAGGCGGCATCGTGCTCACCTACTGGGCGCTGCGCAAGGCGGGGATGCCCCGGCGCCGTTCGGCGTGCCGGATGGTCGCCTTTCTCGTGCTCACCTACTCGGTCTATCTCGTCGCGCTTGTCGTCTTCGGCGTGCTGCTGCGTACCGGTGTGCTGCAGGGAGACAACCCGGTCGGGGGCACGATCGTGCCGGCGGCGATCGCGGGCGTGGCGATCGCGGTGCTCGGGCTGATGGCGCTGATCCCGGGCGACTTCGAGCGCCGCCTGCGGGAGTTCGCGAGGGGGTACCGCCGCGCGCGCTTTGCCGGGCGGATCGCGAGGGGGCCGGCGACGCTCGCCACCGGGGTGCGGATCGCGATCGACTACCTGAGCCATCCCAGCCGCGGTGCGCTCGCCGTGGCCGGGGCCGTGGGCTTCTGGGCGGCGAACATCGGGGTGCTGTGGGCGAGCTTCGAGGCCTTCGGGGGAAACGTCCCCTTCGCCGTCCTCGTACAGGGCTTCTTCGTGGGAATGGCTGCCAACCTGGTGCCCTCCCCGGCGGGCGGGGTGGGGTCGGTCGACGCGGGGATGATCGGCGCGTTCGTGCTGTTCGGCATTCCGAGCGGGGTGGTCCTCCCAGCAGTGCTCGTCTACCGCGTGATCGCGTTCTGGCTGCCGATCCCGCCCGGACTGGTGGCCTACTTCCAGCTGCGCCGCACCGTGGCGCGATGGGAGCAGGAGCGCGGCGTCTATACTTCAGAAAGTAAAGTGACACCGGAGGCAACTTGAGCGAAGACGGCAGGAAGATCGAGAACGTGATCATCATCGGGAGCGGCCCGGCGGGGTACACCGCCGCGCTCTACACCTCCCGCGCCGACATCGAGCCGCTCGTGATCGAGGGCTTTCAGTGGGGAGGGCTACTCCAGCAGACCACCGACGTGGAGAACTACCCGGGCTACCCGGAGGGGGTCATGGGCCCGGCGATGATGCAGGAGTTCCGCGACCAGGCCGAGCGCTTCGGCACGCGGTTCGTGACCGATGACGTCGACCGGGTGCAGCTATCGACGGACGGTGGCATCCACCGCGTCTACGTCAGGGACGACGAGTACCTTGCGCGGACGGTGATCCTCGCGATGGGCGCCGAGCCCAAGAAGCTCGGTGTGCCGGGCGAGGAGGAGCTCGCATCGCGCGGTGTCTCCTACTGCGCCACGTGTGACGCCGCGTTCTTCCGCGACAAGCAGACGATCGTCGTCGGCGGCGGTGACACGGCGATGGAGGACGCCACCTTCCTCGCCAAGTTCGCCAAAGACGTCAAGATCGTGCACCGTCGTGAGGAGTTCCGCGCCTCGGCGATCATGATCGAACGCGCACGGGGCGCGGACAACATCGAGCTTCTCACCCCGTACACGATCGCCGGCTTCGAGCCCGGCGATAACGGCTCGCTCTCCCAGGTCGTGCTCAGCGACACCAGCGGTGGCGAGGACCGCACGCTCGCGGTCGACGGAGCCTTCATCGCCGTGGGCCACCGACCCAACTCCGACATCATCGAGGGCCAGGTTGACGCCGATGAGAACGGCTACGTGGAGGTGGAGGGCCGCTCGACCCGCACGAACCTGGCGGGCGTCTTCGCGGCGGGCGACCTGGTGGACCACACCTACCGCCAGGCGGTCACGGCGGCCGGCTCGGGCTGCGCCGCCGCGTTGGACGCCGAGGCCTATCTGCGCGACACGCCCCCCGACCCCGAGGCCCACTGGTCAAGCGATCCGGAGAAGGTGGAGGCCGGCGAGTAGCGTCGGCCCGTGAGCGAGCCCCGCGCCCCGGTCGCGGTGCCGCCGACCGCTCTCGTGTTGGGGGCGGTGCTATCGGTGCAGGTGGGGGCCTCGCTGGCCAAGGGTCTCTTCGAGGACGTCGGCCCGGGCGGCACCGTGTTCCTGCGGGTCGCGCTCGCCGCCCTGCTCCTCTCCGCGATCTGGCGCCCGCGCGTTCGCGACCGCACGCGCCGGGAGTGGATGCTCGTCGCGGCGTTCGGAGTCTCGCTTGCGGGAATGAACTTCGCGTTCTACTCCGCGATCGACCTGATTCCGCTCGGAGTGGCGGTCACGCTCGAGTTCGTAGGGCCGCTGGGGGTCGCGGTCGCGCTCTCGCGGCGCGCGATCGACCTTCTGTGGGTCGCGCTCGCCGGTGCCGGGATCCTGCTGCTGGCGGACCTGGGCGGTGGCGGGACGGATCCCGGGGGCATGGCCCTCGCCTTCCTCGCCGGGGCCTTCTGGGCGGCATACATCCTGCTCGGCGTACGCGTGGGGCAGAGGTTCCCCGGCGGCGGTGGCCTCGCGATAGCGCTCGTCCTCGCGAGCTTCTGCCTCGCGCCCTTCGGGGTCGCTCAGGGTGGGTCGGAGCTGCTCGACCCCAGGGTGCTCGGATTGGGCCTAGTGGTGGCGATGCTCGCCTCGGCGATTCCCTACTCGCTCGAGCTAGAGGCCCTGCGGCGCCTGCCCGCCCGTGTCTTCGGGGTCCTCATGAGCCTCGAGCCCGCGATGGCCGCGCTGGCGGGCTTCGTCGTGCTCGCGGAGGTCCTGGACGCGCGCGAGCTCGCCGGGATCGGGTTCGTCGTGGCCGCCAGCGCCGGGGCTGCGCGGGCGTCGGTGGCCGCGCCCCCTCCCAGGGACTGAGGTCCCAGCCGGCGGGCGGGCTCAGCGCAGGTAGATCGGGTTGGAGAGAATCCAGGTGCGCTTTCGGCCGTGGGTCTCGAGATGCGCCTCGACGCGGTAGACGCCTGCGGCGGCCACCCGGTGGTTCAACCGTGCGCCGTCGGTACGGGCCACCTCTCGGCCATCACAGAGCAGCCGGGCCGCCGCGGGCCGCGGCAGCGCCGCGTGAAGGTCCCAGGGGCCGGCGCTCGCCGCATCCTCGCCTCCCATCGGTAGCGCGCCGCCCCCGCGGGCGGCCCAGAAGCGAAACCCGCGCGCAGGAGCCACGGAGTGCGCCGCGATGTAGCAACGCCCCGCGCGCAGCGCGCCGTAGACCAGCCGGCGGTCGTGCTCGAGATCTCCGGTCAGCGCCCCGTCGGTGAGCAGGTGCGTGCGCAGCTGGCGGAAGGAGCGCTCGTACCCCATCAGGCGTATCACTCGCCCGCCGATCCGCAGGCCGAACTGGTGCGCATCGAGGCCACCGATGCCGACCACCCGGCGCCGGGCGCCGAGGCGGTCCCACTCGTCGAGGTTTCGCTGCGGCGGGTGGGTCACGTAGCGCTCTGGGCGCACGATGAAGCGCAGCGCGGCACGGAGGCTCGGCACGGCCTGGCCGTTATCGCTCAGGAAGCTCCAGACCTCGATCCCGTCCACGCAGTCGAGGTCCTCCCACCTCATCGACACGCCCAGCGTCCGGAACCGCCCGAAGTGCTCGGAGGCCTCCGAGAACGGGTGGGCGGCGACGCCGAATCCGCCGGCGTCGCGAACCGCCTGGGCGATCTGTGCCGGACTCAGGCCCTTGTGGCGGATCTCCTGCGGGGTATCGAAGGCGAGCATGTGGTTGCGGTTGGGGGGCGAGACCTCGTGGCCTGCGAGCACCAGCACGGACCCGTGCCGGCCTTCCTCGCCCCGGCGGCGGGCCGCGAGCGTGTCGTGGTCGGTCAGAAGCACCACGTCGGCGCCTGCCCGTTCGGCCGCCCGCGCGATCTCCGGCACGGTGCCGGTGCCGTCGGAGTGGGTCGAGTGCAGGTGAACGACGCACGAGAGGTCGTGTAGCTCAGCCACGCGATCGAGCGTAGCTCCCGCGGCAGTACCCTTCCGCCATGGCAGCCGAGGAGAGCGTCGAGACCCTGGGGCTGCGCCCCTTCCACGAGTTCGACGAGGCCAATGCCACATGGCCGCGGGCGGAGAAGCTCGAGGCGATCCGCGGTGCGGCGGACGACTTCCGGCGCCGCTTCAAGGAGCAGGGGCAGGTGAGCGCGGTCCGCACGGTCGACCTCGTGAGCGCCGGCTACCCGACCCGCTACGCCTTCGGGGGCGCGGCCAGGGGCGGAGTCAACCCCTACATCAACATCCTCAACCGCCTCGTCGTGGTCCAGTTCCGCGACTTCGAGGGCAAGCTCCGGACGCTTTGCTGGGAGCCCACCGTGCCCGCCGGATCGAGCGAGGCCCCTTTCTACGCCCAGCTGATCGAGCGCTATGGCGAGTGGTTTGCGCAGAATGTGCTCGCCACCGAGTACCGCACCCTCCAGGAGGCCCTCGGTGACTGCGGGCTCACTGCGGCCGACGTCGACTACGTGTCCTTCGACCACCTGCACGTCCAGGACATGCGCATTCTGATGGGCACCACCCGGCCGGTGAACGGGGAGCACCAGTCGCGCAGCCCGGTCTTTCCGAACGCGCAGTTCCTCTGCCAGCGCAAGGAGGTCGACACGCTGCGCTCCCCCCACCCGATGCAGTGGGCGTGGTACGTGCCGGGCGGCATGGACCACGTGATCGAGGACAACCTCGTGCTGCTCGACGGCGATGTGGAGCTCGGCGTGGGGGTGGCACTCGCGTGGACCCCCGGGCACACCGACGGCAACCAGTCCCTCGTGCTCAACACACCCGACGGCGTCTGGGTGTCTTCCGAGAACGGGGTGGCCGCCGACAACTGGCACCCGCATCTGTCCAAGATCCCCGGGGTGCGCAAGGAGGCCGAGTTCATGGGCCGCGAGGTGATCCTCAACTCGAACACCCTGGAGGACTCCATCGACCAGTACGACTCGATGGTCAAGGAGAAGTCGCTGGCCGATCCCAACCGGGCCGATCCGCGCTGGATGAACATACTTCCCTCCTCAGAGCTCTCGGCCTGGAAGCGGCACTGGCCGATCGTGCCGAGCTTCACCTGCGGGGGGATGGACTACGGGACGGTCGAGCGCGTTAACCCCTGACCTGTGCTGCGGGACCCGC
>JACCUO010000282.1 GCA_013811765.1 Thermoleophilaceae bacterium
GACCAGCACCGACCCCGTCGCGAAGGCCAGCCGCTCCCCCGACGCACAGCTCAACGCTCAAACCAAGCGCACCGCCGACGGCGCGCCCTGCCACAGCTACAAGAGCCTGCTCACCGAGCTCGCCACCCAAGCCCGCTGCACGACGCGCGTGCCCGCCGCCAAAGCCACCTTCGACAAACTGACAGAACCAACCCCCCTCCAAGCACACGCCCACCAGCTCGCCGCAGACGCACCCGTTACCGCGTAGTCACGACCCATCCGCCCCAAACACCCCAAAACCCCGCTCGCACCACGGAATCCCACACACCCATCACAGGGAACTACGGTCTAGGAGCGTGGGTCGCTAACGCGGCCCGTCGTGGTTGAGCGGGCAACACGACCGTGGTCGGGGGCGATCGGGTGTGGGTTGGCCATGATCACGCTGCGGATGTTCGCATCGAGGGCCTTCCAGGGCTCGGCTGGGGCCGGTGGGCCCGCGTGGGATCCCCAGCGCGGGCCCTCAGCCTGCGCGGGCGAGCGCCAGCCCGCCGGCGCGGTGGAGCTTGAGCAGGTTGTGGATCGCGCAGTTGAAGCGCCATTGGGCGTTCGCGGCCTCTTTGCCGCGTAAGAGCAGTTGCTTGGCGCCTTGGACGGTTTGGAGCTGCCCGAAAACGGGCTCGACGATCGCTTTTCGCCTGGCGTAGGTGGCCTGGCCCTTCTTGGTGCGGTTCTTTCTCGCCATCCGCTGCTTGGGGGTGGCGTCTTTGGGGATCGGCCCGGACGGGGCGATCGGCGGCGGGTCGGAGTGCTTCTGGCGGCCGGTCGCGATGAACGGGTCGAGGCCGTGGGACTCTGCGATCTCGACGTTACCCTCGGAGAAGTAGCCGGCATCGGCGGTCAGCGCGGCGTCCTCCGGCAGCTTCAGCCCGGCCGCCTGAAGGTTCTCGGCCAGCTGGTCGAGCGCCGCCTCGAGCTGGGGGCAGTCGGGCGCCTGGTTCGAAGCGCCGGCCGCCACGATCACCTGCGCCTCCCCGTCGACGACCGCCTGGCCGTTGAAGCATTGGTGATAGGACCCGTCGGAGGTCTTCATGATCTTCGACTCGGGGTCGGTGAAGTTGCGCTGGTCGGTGGGCTTCGGTGCGAACGGGTCGCGCCCATCGCGCGGGGCACGCGGGGTCTTTCCCTCGGCCGCCATCTCTGCCCGACGGGCCTGCTCGCGCTCGCGGGCCTCAGCCTCGAGCGCCTGCTTTGCCTCCCGCAGCCGCTGAAGGCGGGTCTCGCGGCGGGCAAGCTCCTCGGGCAGCTCATCGCCGCGGCGGTCGGCCCCGTAGAGCTCGTCCTCGGCGGCGTCGGTCGCGGACGCCTCCTCAAGCAGCGCCTTCGCCCGGGCGTGAAGCTCGGCGATCTCCGCCTCGAGCTGAGCCTCCTTCTTCTCCATCCGCTGATAGCTCATCGCCTTGCGCCGCGAGGCGTTGGCCCTCAGCTTCGTGCCGTCCAGAGCGAGCCGGCCGAGCTTCACCAACCCCGCCTCCGCACACAAGCGCAACGCCTGCACGAACAGCTCCGCCAACGCCTCGAGATGGCGGGCGCGAAAGCGGGCGATCGAACGGAAGTCCGGGTGCTGGCCCGCGCACAACATCCGCACCGCGATATCGCGGTGGGTTGCGCGCTCAAGCGCGCGCGAGGAGCACACCCCGTTCGCGTAGCCATAAACCAACAGCTTCACCATCAGACGCGGGTCATAAGGCGGAAACCCGCGCTCTGCCTCATACGAGGCATAGACCGCCGAAAGGTCAAGCTCCTCCTCGACGAGATCCGAGACGAAATGGGCGACATCGCCCTCAGGCACCCACTCCGACAGCACCGGCGACAACAACAGCACCTGATCCGGGTCATAAGGACGAAACGCCTTGTCCTCCCCCGCCGGACGCTGCGGCGTCTCCGCGGAAACGTCCCCTCCCGGAACCTCGAACAACCGCCCCTCCACCGCCGCCACCGACACCCCGAACCTCCCGCTCGAT
Organism: Thermoleophilaceae bacterium; assembly: GCA_013811765.1. Taxonomy (GTDB): domain Bacteria; phylum Actinomycetota; class Thermoleophilia; order Solirubrobacterales; family Thermoleophilaceae; genus JAAYBF01. The sequence continues at coordinate 2,001 of JACCUO010000282.1, forward strand.
TGCAGGGAAATCATCCCGAACAGGCCGGACAGTCAGACAGGGTTACTGACCCACACTCCTAGGGACGCAGGAGGCGGAGCTCGCGGAGGAGGCGGAGCTCGCGGGTCGGCCGCGCCAACCAGCCCGCCCCGCGCCGCGCGGGCGTCACCATTCCGAGCGGTCCGGGCGCTTCGCCACGCATTCGGCGGCAGTCTAGTCGCGGGCGCGTATCCAAACCGGCGATTCTGGGTATGGAG
>JACCUO010000225.1 GCA_013811765.1 Thermoleophilaceae bacterium
GGCGAGACCATTCGCGCGCTCTCCGACGAGTTCGAGGCGCAGATCGACATCGATGACGACGGCATCATCCGCGTATTCGCCCAGAGCGGCGACCAGGGGGACGGCCTCATCGAGCGCATCCGGTCTATGACCAAGGAGGTCGAGGTTGGCGACGAGTTCAAGGGCAAGGTCGTGAAGACCACGACCTTCGGCGCGTTCGTGGAGCTCTCCAAGGGCAACGACGGCCTGCTGCACATCTCCAACGTCAAGCCAGGCGAGCGGGTGGACAGCGTGGAGGACGTGCTCAACCGCGGCGATGAGATCGACGTTCGGGTGGTCGAGGTCGACCGCGAGCGCGGCCGCGTGGGACTGCGCCTGGCGGAGGATCCCGACATCGCCGGCAAGACTTCCGCCGAGCTGGCGGGGGTAGGCACCGGCGACAAGGGCCCGCGTGGCGGGGGTGACGGCGGCGGACGGCCGCGGCGTGACGGCGATCGTGGTGGGCGTGGCGGAGACCGCGGCCGCAGGGAGCGCCGATAGAGGCGAGGAGGACGCGAGGGAGGCAGCTGCCGATGAATGATCGCGCTCAGGTCACCACGCTGCCCTCGGGCGTGCGGGTTGTGACCGAGCACGTTCCGGCCGTGCGCTCGGTCGCGCTCGGGTTCTGGGTGCTCACCGGCAGCCGCAACGAGACATCGGCGCAGGCCGGCCTCTCCCACTTCCTCGAGCACCTGTTGTTCAAGGGCACGGACCGTTTCAGCTCGTTGGAGATCGATGAGACCTTCGACGCGATGGGCGCGGAGGTGAACGCCGGCACGGGGAAGGAGACGACGTCCGTCTACTCCCGGTTTCTCGACCGTCACCTGGAGCGCGCCTTCGACGTTCTCGCGGACATGGTGCTCCGCCCCTCCTACCCGGACATCGACTCTGAGCGCCAGGTGGTGATCGAGGAGATCGCGATGTACGAGGACGAGCCACAGGACAAGGTTCACGACGTCCTGGCCACGGCGATCTTCGGGGACCACCCGCTCGGGCTCCCGATCATCGGGCGGGCCGAGGTGGTGTCCTCGGTGGCGGTGCCGGATATCGCCGCCTACCACGATCTGCGGTACGCGCCGGACAACCTCGTCGTCGCGGCGGCGGGTGGGGTGGAGCACGACCGCATCGTTTCCCTGGTCGTGCAGGCGTTCGAAGGGATCGCGGCGGGAAGTGGAGCGCCGGGTCCCGAGCCGGCGCCCGAGGAGGTGGCCCCGCGGCTCTGCTTCCACGAGAAGGAGACCGAGCAGTACCACCTCTGCCTCGGCGCCCCCGGCCTCCCTCGTGGTGACGACCGGCGCTTTGCCCTGCGCGTCCTCGACACGATCCTTGGCGGCTCGACCTCCTCGCGTCTGTTCCAGGAGGTGCGTGAGAAACGCGGCCTGGCCTACTCCGTCTACTCGTACGCGAGCCACTACATCGACTCGGGCCAGGTCGGCCTCTACGTCGGGACCCGCCCCGAGAACGTGGCCGAGGCCATGGAGGTGATCGGGCACGAGCTGAGGACGATCACCGAGGACGGCGTCACGGATGAGGAGCTCGACCGCGCGCGGGAGAACGTGAAGGGCCGGACCACGCTGTCGATGGAGTCCACCTCGGCTCGCATGAACCGGCTCGGGAGCTCACTGCTGATGGACGTGCCGCTGATGACCCTCGACGAGATCCTCGCGGCGGTCGACGCCGTGACGATTGAGGACGTGCACGCGCTGGCCGCCGAGCTCTTCGATCCCGCGCGGATGTCCGCGGCCGGGGTGGGCGCGAGCGCCGATTCGTTCCGCGACGCCCTCGAGACGGTGAACCCGAGGCTTCTCGCCACCGCATGATCCGGGTCGGCATCTCGGGTGCCGCCGGGCGGATGGGGGAGACCGTCTGCCGGGCGGTCGAGGACGCCGAGGACATGGAGCTCACCGCCCGGGCGGATCCCGCGCTGAACACCACGCTGCCCGACGTCCTTTCCGAGGTGGAGGTGGTCGTGGACTTCTCGCGGCCGGACACGGCGCTCGACAACGCCCGCACGTGCCTCGAGGGGGGTGTC
>JACCUO010000323.1 GCA_013811765.1 Thermoleophilaceae bacterium
GCCCTGGACGCGCGCCGCCCAGCCGGTCTGAGTCCCCCTCGCGCGCGGGCCTGCGCGATGCTGGCGGCCCTGGCGGCCCTGGCGGGCGGCTGTGACCTCGCTCGGACTGATGCGAATGAGCCACCTCCGGTAGGGGGCGAGTCCGGGGCCCCGGCCATGGTGGTGCAGGACGACTCCGAGCTGCTCTACGCGCCGGCGCGACGAGTGTCGGCGGCACTTGACCTGTTGAGACGCTCGGGGGTGCGCACGGTACGCCTGACCGCAGGCTGGTCCGTGCTCGCGCCGCGGCCGCGCGCGCTCACACGCCCGCGGTTCGACGCCACCGACCCCGCCGCCTACCGCGCAGCGGCCTGGAGGCGGATCGACCGCGCGGTTCGCGCCGCGCGCAGGCGAGGAATGGCCGTGATGATCGACATCGCGTTCTGGGCACCCGTGTGGGCAACCGCCGGCGACACTTCGGAGCATCCCCGTGAGGGCGTCGACCCATTGCTCCTCGCGCGCTTTGCCAAAGCCGTGGCGCGCCGCTACGACGGCGAGTACGACCCGCCCGGGCGTGCCCGGCCGCTCCCCTCGGTGAGGGCCTTCACGATCTGGAACGAGCCAAACCTGCCTGCCTTCCTCGGCCCACAGTGGCAGGACCCGTCGACCAAGCGTGTCCCCCTCAGCCCGCACCTCTACAGGCGCATGGTGGCTGCCTCCTATCCGGCCGTGAAGGCCGTTCAGCCATACGCGCTGGTGCTCGTGGGGGGGCTGGCGGCCTACGGGCGGGGCGGCGTGTCGCCCCTTCGCTTCTTGCGGGAGCTCGCCTGCGTGGACGATCGCCTGCGACCGCTGAAGCGGGCCGAGTGCGCGGGATTCACTCGCCTCCCCGGCGACGGCTTCGCCTACCACCCGTACTCGACCCGCACCTTCCCCGACCGCTCCGAGGCCGGCGCCGGGGCTGACGATGCACCGTTGGCCCGGATCGGAGAGCTGGCGGGCCTGCTCGACAAGCTCGCCTCGGACGATCGCCTCGATCCGCGCCTGCGTGACATCTACCTCACCGAGTACGGCTACGAAACCAACCCCCCGGACCCGGGGGCCCCGTTTGGTCCGGCGCGCGCGGCGCGGATGTCCAGCTGGGCGGAGGCGATCGCCTCGCGCGAGCCGCGCGTGCGCACGGTGGCCCAGTTCCTGGTGCGCGACCTCCCGGGGGGCCCCGGCGCCGAGCGGGAGGGGCGCCTGGCGGACTGGCAGTCCGGTCTGCTGTTCCTCGATGGACGCCTCAAGCCGCTCGCGCTCGCCCTGCCGGCGCCGCTTCATGCGGAGCCGGGGCCCCCCGGCCGGGTACGGGTCTGGGGTCGCGTGCGTCCGGGCGAGGGCCGCAGATCGGTCCGGATCGAGACGATGGAGCGCGGCGGACGCTGGCGCGTGGCCTTCGAGGGTGAGACCGACGACCGGGGCGTCATAGCGCGCTCCCTTCCGGGCGGCGACGGAACGCTGTTGAGAATCGCGCGGCGCACAGGAGGGCGCTGGCTGCCCGGGCCCGTGGTGGACGTTGTCGCGGAGGGGCCCTGACCTGAAAAGCACCCGCCGGCGCGCGACGGTGCCTCAGCCGCCCCCTTCGCCGAGGTCGAGGCGGCTGCGCTCGGCCTTGGCCGCCCCGCTCTGGGCGTCGATCTGAACGGTGTCGGCCAGCAGCGGGACGAAGCGGGCCGAGCGCTCCCGTGCGAGCACGGCGAGGCCGAACGGCTGGTCCTTCTCGAGGTTCCCCGTGCCGCCGCCGCCCACCGTCCCGCCGTTCATCTCCACGAGGTTCTCCGAAGTCCGCAGAGCCGGCTCATGGGTGTGGCCGGTGAGGATCGCGAGCGGCCGCGCCGGCGGATCGGCGCGGAGTTCCTCCACCGCCAGCTCGGTGAGCGCAGGCGAGTGCGTCATCACCACGTCCACGCGGCCGGCGAGGGGGCGCAGCCAGTCGGCGAAGGCACGCTGCTGCGACTCGGTGGCCTCGGAGCCACGGTCCCGGTAGCGCTCGCCGCGGCGTCGCTCAAACGGGTCCGAATAGCCGGCCACACGCAGCCCGTCGACGTTCACCACCACATCACCCAGGCCCCCGCCGGGAAGCAGCCGGCCCCGCTCGGTGAGCACGATCGCGCCGGCGGCCGCCAGGCGGCGGGCGAGCACGTCGGAGTCGTGATTGCCGGTCACGAACACGAACGGATCCCCTATGCGTGCAACCCGCCTGGTCAGGGCCACCTCGAAGGGTGAGCCGCTCGAGGTCAGGTCGCCCGCGAAGAAGAGCGGCCCCTTGCGTACGGCGCGCTCCAGCGTGGGCAGCGCGAGCAGGTTGTTGTGCAGGTCGGAGGCGAGCGTGAGGTGGGGTAGCTCGCCCACCGTTCCGCGCTCGTCAGGAGCTGCGATCAGCCTGGCGAGGCCGACGAGTTGGTCGTTCAACTCCTGCGAGATCGTCTCGGCCGTGCCGGTGGCCTGGTCGATCGCGCGCAGCGCCACGGGAATATCGGGCCCGTTGGCGTAGTACTCGGGGTCTTCGATCGCGCCACGCGGTGGAAGCAGGAAAACGATGGCGAGACAGGCGAGAGCGGTTGCACCGCCGGCCACCGGAAGGGTGAGGCGCAAGGGGGCCGCCCGGCCGCGCAGGGCCAGGGCGCTCAACACCCCGAGCGCAAGCGATGCCGCGGCTGTGAAGGCGAGTAGCAGGCGGATGTAGGACGCGATCGCATCCTCGGCTTCGCCCCTGAGGGCCTCCACGTCGGGTTCCCTGCCCCGGGCCACCTCGGCGACCGCCGCCCGGTCAAGCGCACGCAGGTCGAGCGAAAGCCGCGCCGGAAGGCGCACGGCGTCGAAGCGCACGCCCCAGTCCACCAGGGGCACGTAGATGTCCAGGGCGCCGGCGTGCCCGGGATCGGCCGAGAGGCGGATCGTGCCAACGGTCAGGTCGCGGTCCACACTGAACACGGCGAGCGCCCCGACGGCGGAACCCCCTGTGGCCAGGAGCACCAGCAGAACGGCGGCAGCACGGCGGAGGCGCATCAAGCGCACGCTAGTCGTGTTTCTGCACATACGCCCCGGCTGGCCGCGCGATCGCGCTCACAACCTCCAGGACGGGGGCTAGAGTTGGGTGGAAGCGATGGCCGCATCAAAGACCACGGTCCAGATCGTCATGCCCGCAATGGGCGAGTCCGTCACAGAGGGCGTCGTGCTCGCCTGGCTGAAGCAGGTGGGCGAATCGGTGGTTCCCGACGAGCCCCTGGTGGAGGTTTCAACCGACAAGGTCGACGCCGAGGTGCCCTCCCCGGCGGCCGGCGTGCTGTCCAAGATCCTCGTCGATCCGGACGAGACGGTCGATGTCGGAGCCGTCCTCGGCGAGATCGACGCCGGTGCAGAGCCCGCTGCCCAAACGGTTGCGCCTGTCGACACGGGGGGCACGCCGGGCTCAGATGGCACGCCCGCCCCGGATGGCACGCCCGCCCCAGAC
>JACCUO010000005.1 GCA_013811765.1 Thermoleophilaceae bacterium
GCTCGAGCGTGCCCGGCTCGAATCTTCCGGGCAATAGGCTCCGCGCCGATGTTCGAGGAGAGCCTCCGGCGGATCGGCGAGCGAGTCGGTGACTCCGCAAGGGTCCTGGACGTGGGCGGCTGGGCTCGCCCCCTCAGGCGGGCGGACTGGGTGCTCGACCTGATGCCCCACGAGAGTCGCGGGATGCTTGGACACGACGGCGAGGGCGACGAGCGCTTCGGGCCGGACACCTGGGTCACGCGCGACGTCTGCGCGCGCGCTCCGTGGCCGTTCGAGGACGGGTTCTTCGACTTCGCGGTCTGCTCGCACACGCTCGAGGATCTGCGCGACCCGGTGTGGGTCTGCGGCGAGCTGCAGCGGGTGGCACAAGCCGGCTATATCGAGGTGCCCTCGCGGCTCGAGGAGCAGTCCTGGAACGTCCAGGGACCGTGGGTGGGCTGGGGGCACCACCACTGGCTGATCGACGTCGAGCCAGAGGGCATCGACTTCGTGTTCAAGCCCCACATCCTCGGTGGTCTCCCGGGCGCGACCTTCCCTGCCGGCTTCGCCCAGGGGCTCGGGGAGGCGGAGCGCAGCCAGATGCTGTGGTGGGAGGAGGGCTTCAGCTTCCGCGAGCGCCTCTTCTACGAGCCCGAGGAACTGAATGCGTACCTCACGGGTTTCGTGGTCGCGGAGCTGAGTCGCCGACCCGGCTCAGAGCGCAGGACGGGCTTGAAGGGACTCGGATCCCGACTCATCGAGCGGGCGCGGGGCGCCGCCCGCGCACGATCAGGCTGAGGCCAAACGGCGGGCATAGCCGGCGCTCGAGGGGCCGCCAGGCGGCCACCGCCAACTCATAGGCGCCGAGTGCCAGCGGGCCGATACCGCTCGCGCCGGTCAGGTTCTTGAGCCACCACCCCGGGATGCCCAGCGCGTTGAAGTGGTGCAGCCCTTCTACCTCGAGGCCCGCCTCCTGCACCAGACGGGACAGCAGCTCCTTCGTGTAGCGGCGGTGGTGTCCGTAGGCCGCGTCGAGGGGGCCGAAGAGGCGCGGATGGGCGGGCACGAGCAGCGACAGCTCGCCGCCGGGGCGCAGGGCACCGGCCATCACCGCCACGGCCCCCTCGTGGTCCTCGATGTGCTCGAGCACGTTCTGACAGAGCACGAGGTCGAACTCCCCGGCGCGCCGCCGGAGCGTGGGCGATCCGGGCAGCTGCTCGCGCGCGATGGTCACCCGTGGGTCTCCTTCGAAGCGGCGCTCGAGCACCTCCGCGCAGCCGGGCTCGGGCTCGATCTGAAGCAGTTCCTCCACCCCCGCGGCGAGCAGCCGCTCGCTGAAGGTTCCGATCCCCGCGCCAACCTCCGCCACCCGTCCGCGGGCGGCGCCGGCGAGCTGCTCGAACATCCAATCCCCCAGTCGCCTTGCCCGCGCGAGGGTCTCGAGCTCCTCGAGCACGGCTCGCTCCGTGCTGCGCACCGCCGGAGCGTGGCGGGGCACGCGCCGCGGCTTCCCGCCCGCAACGAGCTCCCCTTCGCGGCGGCGCACCGCGTAGAGGCAGAGCTTGGTGCGCGGGTCGAGCTCAAACCTCAGCCGCCCGAGCGCCCGGCCCCGGACGAGCGGCCGCAGCAGGCGGGCGGCGGCGGGAGCGGCGGGCGAGAGGTCCTCGAAGAGCGTCTCGGCAGTGGAGCGCTTGCCTGTCGAGTGCCAGCCCTCGACCTCGAAGCCGTGCGCCCGCAGGAGGGCGGCGAGCCCTTCGACCGAGAAGAGCACTATGTGCTCGGGAGCCCGCTGAACCTCCGGCCAGCGCGCTCCGAGCGCGCGGCTCACGGGCGAGCCCGCGTCCGGCGTGAGGATCGCCAGCACGCCGCCGGGGCGCAGGACGCGCGCCGCCTCGGCGACCAGCCCGTGCGGGTCCGTCACGTGCTCGATCAGGTCGAGCATCGACACGGCGTCCAGCTCCCCGGCGCCCAGCCCTGCGTCCTCGAGGCTCGCCTGCCGGACCTCGACCGCCAGCTCATCGCGGGCGTAAGCGGCCGCCCACCCGTTCAGGTCGAGGCCCGCCGCATCCCACCCTCGGTCGCGTGCCGCGGCCACCATGAACCCCGGGCCTGCACCCACGTCGAGCAGCCGTCCCGGGTCCACGAGCCGCTCGACATGCCCAAGGATCTGCTCGAACTTTTCCGTTATCTCATGGCGGTCCGCCAGGTAGTCCCGGTAGCCGTGGAAGCTGCCGCCGCCCGGCGGTCCGTAGCCGGCGTCCACGAAGTAGCCCCTGCCCTCGTACTGGGCCCCCACCTCGGCCGGCGGGCACTCGAGGAAGAGCGAGGCACAGGTGCCACAGCGTCTGAAGGCGTGCCCCGAGACCTCCATCGCCGCCCGCGCGCCGCCGCCGCAGGCGGGGCAAACGGTGCGGGCCATGGTCACCGCAGCCGGCATCGCACGAGCGTGCCCAGCAGGCGAGCGCCGTCCGCGGCGGTCAGCTTCTTTCCCTCCTCCCGCGAGCGCGCGGAGTAGGTCACGGGAACCTCGTAGATCTTGCGGCCGCTGCGCAGCAGCCGCGCCGGGATCTCGACGTCGATCCCGAACCCATCCTCGGAGAGGTCCAGCGAGCGCAGGGCCTCCGTCTCGGCCACCTTGTAGCAGTTGCAGATGTCCGAAAGCCAGCTGTTGTAGAGCATGTTGGCCATCAGGTTGATCGCGCGGCCACCGGCCACGTACCAGAAGCCGTAGGCGGAGTGGGACTGAAACAGACGTGAGCCGATCGCGGCATCGGCCTTGCCTTCGAGTAGCGGTTCGAGCAGCAAGCGAAGCTCGGCGGGGTCGTACTCCAGGTCGGCGTCGAGGATCGCCGACCAGTGCCCGCGGGCGTGCTCGAGGGCGGTCCTGATGCCCGCACCCTTGCCGCGGTTCTCCTCGACGTGGACGATCCGCACCGACTCGGGCCAGTCGCTCGCGGCCAGCACCTCCCGCGTGCGGTCGGTCGACCCGTTCTCCACAACCACCAACTCCACGTCGTCGACCGGGTAGCGCGCCTCGAGGACGCGCTCGATCGCCCTGGTGATCGTGGCCTCCTCGTTGTAGGCCGACATGAGTACGGACAGGTCGGCCATCAGATGGTCGATCGCCCCCTGGAGTGGCCGGGGATCAGCCGCCGGCGACGGCCGGCAGGATGGTCACTTCGTCGCCGTCATTGACGGCGGTGTCGAGCTGATCGAGGAAGCGGATGTCATCGCCACCCACGTAGACGTTCACGAAGCGCCGCAGGTCACCGTCCTCGGAAATCCGCTCTTGCAGGCCGTCGTAGCGCTCGTAGAGGCCGTCGAGGACCTCGCGCACGGTCGTGGCCTCGTCCACCGTCGTCTCGGACTCGCCACCGGTGACGCTTCGCAGCTGCGTGGGGATCTTCACGGTGACGCTCATCGGCGTGGGCAGTCTATTGCGCCTCAGGAGCTGACGGTCTCGAGACCCAGCACCTCGCCGAACGACTCCACGGTCGGATCGATCTCGTGCGTCTCGAAGCTGCCCCGCACGGCATCGAGGGTCTTGAGCCCATCGCCGGTGATCACGAGCACCACGCGCTCATCGCGCGAGATCTCGCCCCGCTCGGCGAGCTTTGCGAGCGTGGCCGCCGTGACGCCACCGGCGGTCTCGGTGAAGACCCCCGTGGTCTCGGCGAGGAGCCGGATGCCGGCGCGGATCTCGTCGTCGGTGACCGAGTCGACCGTCCCGCCCGAGCGCCGCGCGAGCTCGAGTGCGTAGGGGCCGTCAGCGGGGTTGCCGATCGCAAGCGACTTGGCGATCGTGTCGGGCTTGACCGGGCGGCAGACCTCGTGCCCCGCCTCGAATGCCTGGGCGACTGGCGAGCAGCCTCCCGCCTGGGCTCCGTTGAAGACGGGCAGCTCGGAGCTCACGAGCCCCACCTCGCGCCACTCCTCGAATCCGCGCGCGATCTTGGTGAAGAGCGAGCCCGACGCCACGGGACACACCACGCGGTCGGGAAGCTCGAAGCCGAGCTGCTCGGCGATCTCGAAGCCCAGGGTCTTGGAGCCCTCGGCATAGTAGGGCCGTAGGTTCACGTTCACGAATGCCCAGTCGCGCTCGTCCGCGAGGCCCGTGCACAGCCGGTTGACGTCGTCGTAGTTGCCGCGCACGGCCACGAGGTTCGTGCCGTACACGCCGGTGGCGAGGATCTTCTGCTCCTCGAGGTCGGCGGGCACGAATACGTAGGACTCGAGCCCGGCCGCCGCCGCGTGGGCCGCGACCGCGTTGGCCAGGTTTCCGGTGGAAGCGCAGGCCACGACCTCGAAGCCCAGCTCGCGGGCCTTGGCGAGCGCGACGGTGACCACGCGGTCCTTGAACGAGTGCGTGGGGTTTGCCGCGTCGTTCTTCACCCATACCTCACCGAGGCCCAGCCGCTCCGCCAGCCTGTCGGCCCGGATCAGCGGGGTGACACCCGCGGCCAGCGCCGTGCGCGGCTGCTGCTCGAACGGGAGAAAGTCCGCGTAGCGCCAGATCGACTGCGGCCCCGCCTGGATTCTGCGCTTGACCTCGGCGGAGTCGAGCCCCGAGAAGTCATAGCGCACCTCGAGCGGCCCGAAGCAGTGCTCGCACACGTAGCGAGCCTCGAGCGGGTAGCTCGTCCGACATTCCTTGCACTGAAGCGCCTCTACTGCTGCCATTGCCGTCCCTTCAAATCGAAGAACCTCCGCCGCTTGCTTCGGTGACGGAGGCTCATCTGAAGCGCTTCGTCACATCTCTCAGACCCACTGTGGACCTGATGGACTTGGCACCTTTCCCGTTCGACCTAAGGTCGATCGGGATGGTTGCCGGGGTTTCGTAGGGCCATTTCCCTCCACCCCTCTGGATGCGTACGGCTATGTCGACGACGAAGGATACAAGGCCGGGCGACAGATGCAACCCCGGGCCCGCGCGGGGCGCGATTATCCTGCCACACGTGGTCTGGGTGGCCCAGCACGCGGTTCTTGGAATTGCCGCGCTCGCCCTGGGCGCGGCGGCCCTGCGAGCGGCCGCCCTCGCTGGGGCTGCCGGGCTCGAGCGGATGGTGGCGGCTGCTCCGCTCGCCGCCGCGGCGGCATGCCTCGAATGCGTGGTCCTGGGGCTCGCGGGGCTCGGGTCGAGCCCGGTGGCGCTGTCGGCGGCCGCCGGGCTCACGTGGCTGGCCTCGCTGCGCCTGCCCGCACCCGCTGTTTCCGTTCCGGCCGAGCTCGGCGCCTGGTGGGCGCAGCGCAGTCGAGCAGAGCGCGCGTGGGTGGGCGCGGGCGGCGGGCTCTTTCTCGCGCTCTGCGCGTGGCTGCTGCGCTACCCGTATGTGGGCAACGATGGGGTGACCTACCACCTCAACACCGTGGTCGACTTCGTGGACAGCGGCACCCCGACCGACCTGGTCCAGAGCACCTACGCCTTCCCGACCGCCAACCATCCGCTCACCAACGAGCTCCTGCTCTCCTGGCCGATCGGGATCGCCCGGAGCTTCGTGCCGGCCACCCTCTGGACCCCGGTGGCCCTCCTGCTCGCGGCGCTGGCCGCGTGGGTCGGACTGCGCGCGCTCGGCATCGGGCCGCGAGTCCGCGCGCTGGCGGTGGCGGCGCTCTGCCTGCTGCCGCTGAACCTCGAGCACCTGGGCGAGCCAAACTCGGATACCCCCGCGCTCATGTGGCTCCTGTGTGCGGCGGCGCTGGCCGCCGGGGCGGGCCGGCACCCGCGGATGCTCGTCCCCGCCGTCCTGGCGGCGGGGCTGGCGCTGGGCACCAAGACCACCGTGTTGTGGCCCCTGCTCGTTGCCCTCGGGGCGGGCGCCTACCTGGCACGAGGCCATCTGCGGCGTCTCGCTTTGCCGCTGGCGTTCGCCTTCGCGGCGGCGCTGGTCGTGGGAGGCTTCTGGTACGCGCGCAATCTGGTCGACCACGGCTTCCCCCTGTGGCCGTTCGTCGAGGTGCCCTGGAGCGATCCCCTCCCCCGCCTGCTGGAGCTCTTCTCGCACTCGTTCCTGGAGCGCCCGAGGGTCACGCTGGAGGGGCGCGTGGACGAGTACGTGGAGACGCTGGCAGGCGCGGTCCTGCTGATCCCGGCGGCACTGGCGGTCCCGCTCCTGGCCCACCGTCGCGAGGTCGGCGCGGCGGCAGCCGTGGCCGCCGTGGCGCTGCTCCTATGGGCCGGCGCGCCGATCACCGGCCTCGGCGACGTGATCGGCCTGGAGGAGTTCTCGATCTCCGCACTGCGCTACCTGCTTCCGGCGATGGCTGTCGTGATCCTCACCCTGGCGCTCGCCGCGCGCTCGGGCGGTCCCGTGGGCACGGTGGCGAGCGCGGTGCTGGCAATCGCGGTTCTCTGGAATCTGGTGGCCGCAGCGAGGCTTGGCTTCCCGTTCCTGCCGGGCCTTGGCACCCTGCTGGGCGGCGCCCTCCTCGGTGCGGTGATGGTGTTCGTTCTCTCGCTCCGCCGGCCACGCCCGAGTAGAAGGCGACCGCCGCGTGCCGCCATCGCGATCGCGACCGCGGCGCTAGCCGGCGCGCTGCTCGCCGCCCCCGCCTCCGGCTGGGTGCAGCGCCACGGCGCGGTCGCCCGCACTCAGGATGCCGAGCTCGTGCGGTGGTTTGCGGGCACAGGCCACCTCGATGACGAGCAGCCGCTGGCCTTCACTCGCATCCGCTACGCGCCGCTCGCGGGCGACCGCCTGGAGCGAGACCTCGACCTGGTGCCGCAGCGCGAGCCCTGCGCGGAGGCGCGCCGGCGCGGGTGGGTGGTCTTCGGGGCACCGTTCACGCTTCCAGTGCGCGGGCGCCCGGGCGAGCGCTTTCCCGAGATCGCCCCTGTCGAGCGTTGCCGCTTCAGGGATCGCCCCGCGTACAGGAGCGCGCTCTTTCGCGTGTACTCGTCTGACGGAGGCCTTTCGGCGGCAAGGTAGAATCC
>JACCUO010000018.1 GCA_013811765.1 Thermoleophilaceae bacterium
GCCGAGGGCGCGATCGACGCTGCGTCGATCCTCAAGCCGGCTCTGGCACGTGGCGAGCTGCAGACGATCGGCGCCACGACGCTCGACGAATACCGCAAGTACCTCGAGCGCGACTCCGCGCTGGAGCGGCGCTTCCAGCAGGTCAAGGTCGACCAGCCCTCACCGGAGGAGTCCGTGCAGATCCTGAAGGGTCTGCGTGAGCGCTACGAGACCCACCATCGGGTCGGCATCACCGATGCGGCACTCGAGGCCGCCGCGGAGCTCGCCGACCGTTACATCTCGGATCGCTTCCTGCCGGACAAGGCGATCGACCTGATCGACGAGGCCGCTGCGCGCGCGCGGATCAAGTCGATGACCGCTCCCCCCGTCTACCGCGAGCTCGAGGAGGAGATCGAGACCACGCGCCGCGACAAGGAGGCGGCGATCGAGGCTCAGGAGTTCGAGAACGCGGCCAACCTGCGCGACAAGGAGCGCCAGCTCACGACCAAGAAGAAGGATTTGGATGATCAGTGGCGCTCGGGCGAGTCGGGCGAGCGACCGGAGATCGGCGAGGATGAGATCGCGGACATCGTCTCGATGTGGACGGGCATCCCGGTCGTCAAGCTCACAGAGGCCGAAACCCAGAAGCTGATGCGGATGGAGGACGAGCTCCACAAGCGCGTGATCGGCCAGCACGCCGCCATTGAGGCGGTTTCGAAGGCCATCCGCCGCTCGCGCGCCGGGCTGAAGGACCCCAAGCGCCCGACGGGTTCGTTCATCTTCCTCGGCCCCTCTGGGGTGGGGAAGACAGAGCTCGGGAGAACGCTCGCCGAGTTCCTGTTCGGCGATGAGGACGCGATGGTGCGCATCGACATGTCGGAGTACATGGAGAAGCACTCCGTCTCCCGGCTCGTCGGCTCGCCTCCGGGCTATATCGGCTATGACGAGGGCGGTCAGCTCACCGAGGCCGTTCGGCGCAAGCCCTACAGCGTGCTGCTGCTCGACGAGATCGAGAAGGCCCACCCCGACGTCTTCAACATCATGCTGCAGATACTCGAGGACGGCCGGCTCACCGACAGCCAGGGCCGCACGGTCGATTTCCGCAACGCGATCGTGATCATGACCTCGAACGTGGGCGCGTCGGAGATTGCCAAGAACACCGGCATCGGCTTCACGGTCGGTGACGAGACGGGCGTGACCTACGACGACATGAAGAAGGGGATCATGGGCGAGCTGAAGAAGGTCTTCCGCCCCGAGTTCCTCAACCGCATCGACGAGGTCATCGTCTTCCACAAGCTGGCCAAGGAGGAGATCAAGGAGATCGTGGACCTCCTGCTCAAGCGGATCCGAGAGTCGCTGGCCGAACAGGAGCTCTCGCTCAACCTCTCGGATGACGCCGCCGACCTGCTCGTGGAGAAGGGCTGGGACCCGGCGATGGGCGCGCGTCCCCTGCGGCGCGCGATCCAGCGCTACATCGAGGACCCGCTCGCGGATGAGGTCCTGGCGAAGAGCATGCCGGCGGGATCGACGGTCGAGGTCGACCGCGCCCCCGAGGGCGACGAGCGGGACGTGAAGATCACCATCAGCAAGCCCGCCGCGCGCAAGCGCGAGGCGGTGGGTGTGGGCGCCAAGGGCGGGGAGATCGCCGAGGGTGGCGAGGACCTCCCCGAGGATTTGGCCGGTGACGAGTCGGGTGCGGGGGACCTTCCCGATGCCCCCGACGTGTTGCCCGACGTGCCGGACGCCCCTCCGCCGCCCGACACGGACAAGCCCTAGCCGACTCGTGCCGAGGCCCGAGGGCGATCTCGTGCCTAGGCACGAGGGGAAGCGCGACGTTGAGATCAAGACACGCGAGAACGGGCCCTACAAGGTGACCGGGCCGGTCCGGATCATCGACGCCGATGGGAACGAATACGACCTGGGGGAGCAAGGGGAGACGATCGCCCTCTGCCGCTGTGGGGGCTCCACGACGAAGCCGTTCTGTGACGGCACGCACTCGAAGATCGGCTTCGAGGCTGCCGAGCGGGCGGTGGTGCGGCGGGGTTGAGCTGGGAGACCGAACAACAGGTCGCCCGTCGACCCAGCGGTGGACGTGCGAATCTCAGCCTGCGTCGACTTCTCGCGCCAAGCGCCTGACCCGCTCCGCGCTGGGCGCCCCCTCCGCGAGCGACAGCTGCGGGGGCTCGTGCTCGGCGACCCAGGACGAGACGATGCGCAGCTCGTCGATCTCCTCGGCAGGCACCGTCCCGCCGCGGCCAAGGGGCTCGCCCAGGGCGCTCGCGGTCCGTGCCTGGAGCTCCTTCAGGGGAGGGACGGGTCCCCAGTCTGCCACCCGCCCTCCGATGATCCAGAATGCGTCGAAGCGTTTCTTGGTGGGATGGGGGGCAAGTACCAACCGGGGGTCGGCGTGCACGGCTCGCAGCACGCCCCCGAGGCGGTCCAGCAGCTCCGCGAGGCGCTCACGTCGCCGCGACAGTGCGGCGGCGGACTCGTAGTGCCGGCTTCCGGAGGCCTGGGCGATCCGGCGGTCGAGATCGGACAGGAGAAGGTCCTCGGCCGTCTCGGATCCGTCAAAGAGGGCGAGCGCCGCGTCCACCTGGCGACGGTAGGCGTTGGGATCGAGGTCCCCGAGGCACGGAGAGCAGCAGCGGCCCATCTGCCCGTAGATCGAAGGATGGTCGCGACGCTTCATGGAGCGTCCGCAGTGGCGCAGTCGAAACAGGGAGGTCAGGTGGTCGGCGAGCTCGGTGGCCGGGCGCCTGCCGCGCAGCGGCCCGATGCTCACCGCGCGTCCAGCCGCCGGCTCGCCCGAGACCTCCAGCACCGGGTAGGGGATATCGAGGCGGCAGCGGACGTACGCCCAGCGGTCGGTGCGCTTGAGGTGGCGGTTCCCCGGAGGCTGCCACTGCTTGATCAGGCGGTTCTCCAGCACGAGCGCCCCCAGTTCGGAGTTGGTGGGGCGGTAGTCCACCACCTCCGCGCGCTCGGTCCACTGCGAGGGGTGATGCCCGGAGGTGTCACCCCGAGCAGCTGACGGGGCGCAGAAGTGCGAGCGTGCCCGCGTGCGCAGGGACACGGACTTGCCGACGTAGAGGGGGCGTCCGCGCTCATCGCGGAAGATGTAGACGCCCGGGTCCTCGGGCAGCGCGGAGAGGTCCGGGCGCTCTTGGATCGGACGACGTTTCCTGCGGGGCGCCCGGCGGCCGGCCCGGCGGGGGCCCAGTAGTGCGATCGCCTCTCTTACGCTCCCGGCGGCGGCGCACAGTTTGGGGAAAAGCGCGCAGAAGATCCGCGCACAGGTGAGGGCGTCGGGCAGAGCCCGGTGCGCGCCCTCGACCTCGATGCCAAGGGCGCCGGCGAGCAGGCCGAGCTTGCGCTGGCGTACGAGCGGGGCAAAACGGCGTGAGAGTGCCACCGTGCAGAGCACCGGTGGAGCCGGCCAGTAGAGCCCGCTGCGTTCGAACGCCTGTCGAAGCACGCGCGTGTCGAAGCTCGCGTTGTGGGCCACCAGGACCCGGCCGGCCATCAGGTCGGCCACTCCGGGTAGCACCGCCTCCGGCACCGGAGCCGAATCGATCATGTCCTGCGTGATCCCCGTGAACCGCTCGATCCCCCGGGAGAGCGGTTGGGCAGTGCGAACGAGCGACTCCCAGGTGTCGTGCAGCTCGCCCCCTCCGACGAGTACCGCTCCCACCTCTGTGAGCTCGCACCGTTCACCGCCAAGCCCGTTGGTCTCAACGTCCACGGCCAGGTACTCGGCCGTCGCGAGCGAGAGGTCGCCGGGGTCCATGGCCGGCAATCCCAGCGCTGGCGCCGGATGGAGTGCAGGAAACCTTGCGCGCGGCGCGCGGACAGCCCCGTCAGGGCGCGCCGGGGGCGAGAACGTCCACCCCCGGCCCTAGCTTTGACGACATGGCTCGGTCTGCCACGGTTTTCACCTGCTCCTCCTGCGCCCACGAGAGCGTGAAGTGGCACGGGCGCTGCCCGGGTTGCGAAGAGTGGGACACGCTCGTGGAGGAGCCGAGGTCGCCGCCTCCGGGCGGCGGGCCGGCCGGTCGCCGCTCCGCCAAGGCGATCAAGCCCACCCCGCTCGGTCAGGTGCAGGCGCCGCGCGTCGGGCGCCTCTCCACCGGGATAGGTGAGCTCGACCGCGTGCTCGGCGGGGGCCTCGTGCCGGGATCCCTGGTGCTCCTCGGGGGCTCGCCCGGCATCGGCAAGTCCACGATCATCACGAGCGCGCTCGGCAACCTTGCGACGGCCGGGCACAAGGTGCTCTACGTGTCAGGCGAGGAATCGGCTGCTCAGGTCCGCCTACGCGCCGAGAGGCTCGGAAATGGGGCTCTCGCCGTACCGATCGTGGCGGAGACCGACCTTGAGGTCGTGACGGCCACGCTCGAGGCCGAGCGGCCCGACGTGTGCGTCGTCGACTCGGTGCAGGTGCTCCACGCGCCGGCGCTCACGGGCGCGCCGGGGTCCGTTGGTCAGGTCCGCGAGGTGGCGGGCCGCCTCATGCGCGTGGCAAAGGCCCGCGGGGTCGCGGTCGTGCTCGTGGGCCACGTGACCAAGGAGGGGGCGCTCGCGGGCCCGCGGGTGCTCGAGCACCTGGTGGACTGCGTGTTGAGCTTCGAGGGAGAGCGCGAGCGCACCTACCGCACGCTGCGCGCGCTCAAGAACCGCTTCGGCTCGACCAACGAGGCCGGCGTGTTTGAGATGCGCGACGAGGGCCTCGTCGAGGTCGAGGACGCCTCCGCTCGCTTCGTGGCCGAGGCCACGCGGTCGCCGGGGTCGGTCGTCCTGTGCGCCATGGAGGGTTCGCGCCCGCTGCTCGTGGAGGTTCAGGCGCTCGTCGCTCCCACCGAGCTGGTGCCACCACGCCGGATGGCGAACGGGGTTGACCGCAACCGGCTGGCACTCGTGCTCGCCGTGCTCGCTCGGCACGCCGATCTTGCGGTGGGCTCGGCAGACGTGTTCGTGTCGGTGGCCGGGGGTGTGCGCGTTGACGAGCCGGGGGCGGACCTCGCGGTGGCCCTGGCGGTGGCTTCGGCCACCCGAGGGGTGCCCCTTGGCTGCGGGACCAAGCCGCTGGCGGCATTTGGGGAGCTGGGCCTCACGGGAGAGCTCCGCCACGCTGCCCACCCCGACCGCCGGCTCGCGGAGGCGGCGAAGTTCGGCCTGGAAGGCGTGCTGGCCCCCGGGGAGCGTCTGCCGGACCTCCGCGCAGCCCTGCGCGCGGGACTCGGGGCCGCCGCGGAGCGGCACGCGCGCGCCGCTTGAGCCGGGTGCCGGCCCTCCGACTCCGGGTGCCCGTCGACACCTCTGACCCCCCGCCCCGCCCGGTGATTCTGGCTCGGGCGCCGAATTCCGCATGTTGAAGCCGAAAAGAGGGCAAATCCGGCTCCTTTGCCGTACAATCGGTGCGTGCCTTACGCCGGGGATGATGTCGCGGAGCTTGAAGCTCGCCAAGAACCCAGGCTCGTAAGGGCACTCGAGATGATCGCTCCCGGAACCGCCGTGCGGGAGGGAGTCGACGCGATCGTCCAGGCGCGCACCGGCGCCTTGATCTGCATCGGGGACAACGAGGAGCTGTCCTTTCTCTATTCGGGGGGCCTCAAGATCGAGGTCGACTACACGCCCGCCACGCTCTTCCAGCTCGCGAAGATGGACGGCGCCATCACGCTGTCCTCGAACGGCACCAAGATCGGCTGGGCAAACGTTCAGCTGATGCCCGACCCCACGATCCTCTCGCTCGAGACGGGCACCCGTCACCGCACCGCGGAGCGCGTCTCGAAGCAGACCGATGCACTTGTGATCGCGGTCTCCCAGGCTCGCAGCGTGGTCTCCCTCTACCTCGACGGCGCCAAGTACATCCTCGAGGAGATCCCGGTCGTGCTCGCAAAGGCCAA
>JACCUO010000019.1 GCA_013811765.1 Thermoleophilaceae bacterium
GGCCGCCGCCGGCGGCGGCCAGCAGCTCGTGATCGGGTGCCCAGTCTCCCGCGGGGGCCGCCTCGAGGCCGGTGACCACGGGCTTGAAGGCGCCCACCCGCTCCCCGCGGGCTGCCAGAGCGGAGCAGATGGTGGCTGCCAGGACCGACTTGCCGGTCCCGGTATCGGTCCCGGTGATGAAGACCCCGCGCACGACGGCGTGGGGTCCTAGGCGGCGTCGGCCAGCCTGTCGAAGATCCGCGAACGGCCGCCGCCCTCCGCCGCCCGGGTCGAGCCGGCGGGCAGAGCGTCGGCCAGGGCCTGTGCCTGCAGTGCGTGCTGGGCCAGGCCCGTGCGGACCGAGGCCGGGACGGCGGCGGCGATGGTCTTGGCCGCATCGCGCAACTCGGCCTTCGTGTGCGAGGCCATCACGGTGAGCCGCAGGCGTGAGCCCCCGACCGGCACGGTGGGCGGCCGGATCGCCTGTGCGAAGACCCCCCGTTCGAGCGCCCGCTCGCTCACCAACACGGCCTCCTCGGCGTCGCCGATCATCAGCGGGAGGATCTGTGTCTCGCTCGCAACAACGGGCAGGCCCTCGCCGGCGAGCGCCTCTCGCAGGACAGCGCCGTTGCGTTGGAGCTTCTCGACCCTGTGCGGCTGCTCGCGCAGCAGCTGGAGCGCCGCCATGGCCGCCGCTACCGCGGGCGGCCCGATGGCGGTCGAGAAGATCAGCGTCCGGGCGGTGTTCACCAGGTACTTGGCCATCCGGCGATCGCAGCAGACGTAGGCGCCATAGGACCCGAGCGCCTTGCCGAGGGTGCCCACGATCAGGTCCACCTCGTCCTCGAGGCCCGCGGCCGCCACCGCGCCGCGGCCGTCCGGGCCGATGGCGCCGGTGCCGTGGGCCTCATCCACCATCACGCGCGCGTCGTGGCGCTGGGCGAGCTCGACGATCTCGGGTAGCGGAGCGACGTCCCCGTCCATGGAGAAGACGCCGTCGGTCACGATCAGGCTGCCCCGCCCGCCGGCCTGCTCGAGCCCCCAGGCCAGGTGGTCGACGTCGCGGTGCTCGTACACGAAGGTCTCGGCTCCTGCCAGCCGGCAGCCGTCGACGATGCTCGCGTGGTTGAGCGCATCCGAGAAGACGACCTCCCCGCTGCGCGCCAGCGCCTGCACGATGCCCACATTGGCCAGGTAGCCGGAGCCGAAGAGCAGCGCGGTCTCGCTGCCCTTGAACTCCGCCAGCCGCTCCTCGAGCCGACGGTGGATCCGCATGTTGCCCGACACGAGGCGCGAGGCCCCGGCCCCGGCCCCGTAGCGCATGGCGGCCTCCGCGGCGGCTTCTCGCACGCGGGGATGGTCGGCGAGCCCGAGGTAGTTGTTCGAGCACAGCAGCAGCACCGGCCGGCCGTCGAGCAGCACGCGCGGCCCCTGAGGCCCGGAGATCATCCGCATCCGGCGCATCAGGCCGCGATCGCGGATCTCATCCAGTGCGCTCTCGATATCGGTCACGCCGACCCCCCTTCGACCTGCACGAGCTCGAGCCCCCGGTTTGCCGCTCCGTCGGGCCGGGGCGGCACCGAGGTCTTCTTCTTGCGTTTCAGCTGGATCTCGGGGTTCCAGAAGTTGGCCTCCTCCTGGCGGTCGATCAGCTCGTCGACGGGCGTCCTGGGAGCCTCGCCCTCGAGCCATCCGGAGCGGTTGTCGGGGCGCGGGTCGGAGCCGTTGTCGGGCTGACGCGCCACGTTCAGGCCGAGCTCTTCGAACATCGCGCGATCGTCCTCGGGCTCCGAGCCGAGCGTGGTGAGGAAGTTGCCCATCATCACGCCGTTGATGCCGGCCTTGACCGCGAGCTGCTGGAGCTCTCCGAGGTTCTCGACCCGGCCACCGCAGAGCCGGAAGAGGGCGGCGGGGAGGATCAGCCTGAAGATGGCGATCCACTTGACCGCCTCCCAGGGGTCCATGTAGTCGCGGTCACCGAACTTGGTGCCCGCGCGGGGGTTGAGCATGTTGATCGGCACGCTCGTGGGGTCGATCTTCGCGAGCTGAAAGGCCATCTCGACCCGCTGCTCGCGCGACTCGCCCAGGTTGAGGATGCCCCCCACGCAGGTCTCGAGGCCGGCCTCCTCGACAGCGTCGATCGTGCGCAGCCGCCCTTCGTAGCGCACGGTCGTGGACACCTCGTCGTAGTAGCTCTCCGCGGTCTCCACGTTGTGGTGGACGCGCTGGATGCCCGCCTCCTTGAGCTGCTTCGCGCGCGTGACGGACATGTGCCCGACCGACGCGCACCGCTTCAGGTTCGTTTTCTCGGCCACCAGCTTCGCGCCGTCGAGAATGTTCTGGAAGTCGCGCTTTGAGAGCCCCTGCCCCTGGGTGACCATGCAGAAGCGGTGCGCACCCGCCGCCTCGGCGGCGCGCGCGTGCTCGAGGATCTGCTCGGGGGTCATCATCGCGTGCATCGGCGTCTCGGCCTCCGCGAAGCGCGACTGCGCGCAGAACCCACAGTCCTCGGCACACCCGCCCGCCTTGGCGTTGACCAGGGAACAGAGGTCCGTGGAGTCGCCGAAGTTCTCGAGCCTCGCGGCCCACGCGCGCTCGATCAGCGCCTCGATCTGGGCGTGATCCTCGATCTCGCCCAACTGCAGGGCTTCCTCGTAGGTGATGAGCGGCGGCAAGCTCTCGACCTCCCTGGGGGGAAACGGTTACGTGCACGGTAGGAGGGGCACCGGACGGAGCCGGAACGGGGCAATCTGAGACCATCGGAGCATGCCTTCAAAACTTCATCCGGCCGAGAATCGCGGCCTGCGCGAGCTGTACCTCTCGACACGCCAACTG
>JACCUO010000022.1 GCA_013811765.1 Thermoleophilaceae bacterium
GCACGCTGCCGAGCTGGCCGCCGATGCCCTTCACCGCGCGCTCGGGATGGCGGCACGTGACGGAGCCGCCCGCCTGCCCTTAAGCGGCCGCCGCACCCTGGTGGCAATGAGTGGTGGTGTCGACAGCGCCGCCGCCGCCCGGCTCGCGCTCGACGCGGGTGAGGACGTCGTGGCGGTAACGCTCGAGCTGTGGTCGGATCCGACCACCGACGGGGAGCGGAGCTGCTGCTCGCCCCAGGCGGTGACAGGGGCACGAGCGCTGGCACACGGGATGGGCATCCCTCACTTCACGCTCGACCTGCGCGAGGAGTTCCGCACGGCGGTGGTGGATGACTTCCTGTCGGGCTACGCAGGGGGCCGGACTCCGAATCCCTGCGTCGGGTGCAACGGGGCTGTTCGCTTCGACTCGATGCTCGGGCTCGCGGGGCGACTTGGGGCTCGGTGCCTGGCCACCGGCCACTACGCGAGGATCGGCACCGACGCGCGCGGGCCGCTCGTGCGCGCGGGGGTGGATCCGGCCAAGGACCAGAGCTACGTGCTGGCCCGCCTTCGCGGCCACGAGCTGGAACGCCTGCGCTTCCCGCTCGGTGGTCTCGAGAAACCGCGCGTTCGCGAGCTGGCTCGGGCCGCGGGTCTCCCGGTGGCCGACAAGCCCGAGAGCCAGGACCTCTGCTTTCTCGCGGGCGGTGACACCCGGTCTTTCATGCGCCGGCACGGCGGGCGGGCGCTCCGGGCGTCCTCGGCCGGTGGGGACATCGTGGACCGCGCCGGGAGCGTGCTGGGCCGCCACGAGGGGCACCACACGTTCACGGTGGGCCAGCGGAGAGGGATCGGGGTGGCCGCAGCAGAGCCCCTTTATGTCCTGCGCAAGGACGTGCCGCGCAACCGCGTGATCGTGGGGCCGCGTTCGGCGTTGCTCACCGACAGGGTGACACTGGAGCCGCTCGAGCTGCACAGGCCCGCGCGCGAGGTCGACTCCGTGCGGTTGCGCTATCACGCCCCATCCGTGCCGTGCACGTCGGCGCTCGACCTGCCGGCAGGGACCCACGGCCGCGCGGAGCTGGCCCTCGCGCGCGAGGTACGCGCCGCTGCCCCCGGGCAGACGGGCTGCCTCATGGCAGGGGACCTCGTGGTGGGATGGGGGACCATCGCCGACCGGTCTGTTGATGCCTGAGCCTGATCAGATCTCCTTCGAGGCTCCGCTGGAGGCTGCCTTCGGGCCGGTTGTCCGGTTGATCGTCGGTGGGATAGCCGAGCGGGCGGACTTCGGCTTCGAGGCGATGGACGATCTCCAGCTCGCCGTGGAACGGCTGCTGGTCGAGGCCGGTTCCGACGGGAACGTGAAGCTGTCGTTCGAGCTGAGAGGCGACGGGATCAGGACGCGCGTCGGCCCCTTGCGCGAGCGCGGGATCGCGGAAGCCCTCCAGGACTCCGAGGATAAGCCCGGGACACTCGACCTGCAGCGGATCTTGAGCACCGTCGTGGACTCCTACGGCGTCGAGCAGGCGGCCGACGGCCACATCGTCGTGCGCCTCGAGAAGCTGAGGGGAGTGGCCCTGTGAGCACGGCCAAGGAGAGCGGGCGTTTGCAGCTTCGTGACGCGGATCGCGAGCTGCTGCGTCGCTACCACGAGCTTGGAGACGAGAGCGCGCGCGACGCCCTCGTGGAGCGGCACATGCCGCTGGTGCGTTCGCTCGCGCGGCGCTACGCCGGCCGCGGGGAGCCCCTCGAGGACATCGAGCAGGTGGGCGCGATCGGCCTGATCAAGGCGATCGACCGCTTCGACCTCGAGCGGGAGGTAGTCCTGGCTACCTATGCCACCCCGAACGTGGTCGGTGAGATCAAGCGCCACTTTCGCGACAAGGGCTGGGCGATACGCGTGCCGCGTGCGCTCCAGGAGATGAACGCCAAGATGTCCGCCACGATCGACCGGCTGACCTCGACGCTCGGCCGCTCCCCGAGCATCGGCGAGATCGCCGAGAGCCTTCAGGCCACCCCCGAAGAGGTGCTGGAGGCGATGGAGGTCGGCTCTGCCTACACCACGCTCTCGCTGTCCGCGCCGGTTGGTGAGGACGCCGCCGACCCGCTCGAGGTGATCGGGAAGGAGGACGAGGGCTTCGAGCACAGCGAGGATCGTGAAGTGCTCGCCCCAGCCCTCGCCCGACTGCCCCAGCGCGAGCGGGAGATCCTGCGCATGCGCTTCGAGGAGGGGCTGCCCCAGACGCAGATCGCCGAACAGGTGGGCCTCTCCCAGATGCACGTATCGCGGCTGATTCGCAGGTCGCTGATGGCCATGCGTGAGGAGCTCGACTGAGGTCGCAGGGCGCCTGCGCCGAAAGCCTCGGGCGGAGCGTACGGTTCGTTTGATGTCGCTGCCACGTAAGCCGACGGTCTGCGCCGTGGCGGGCGCCGCCTGCCTCGCCCTCGGCGCCTGCGGCGGGGGGGAGGGAGCCTCCGGCGATGCCCGCAAGGGTGGATCGATCATCGTCGCGGCCACCGCCCCGCCGGATGCGCTCGATCCGGCGCTCGGCCGCTCGCCACAGGTCCGCCAGGCGCTGTGGCTGGCGTACACGCCCCCTCTGACCTACCGCCGGAGCGAGGGGGCAAAGGGCACAGAGCTCATCCCTGGGGTGGCCGACGAGTTGCCCGAGGTCTCCGAGGACGGCACGCGCTATTCCTTCAAGGTCCGGGAGGGGTTGCGCTACTCCGACCGTACACCGGTGCGGGCGAGTGACTTCGAGCACACGATCAAACGCGTCATCAGGCTCGGCGCGGCCGGTTCGTCCTACGACGGCATTCAGGGAGTGGAGGAATACGCGGCCCAGACCGCCGAGGCCGCGGACATCACCGGCATCGATGCGGACGACGGCACCCGCGAGGTCACAGTGCAGCTCACCGAGCGCGACGCCACCTTCGAGCACAAGCTGGCGCTCGGCTTCGCCGGCATGGTTCCCGCCGCCAAGGCTCCTTTCGAGGACCTGACACGGAGTCCGCCCCCCGGCGTGGGCCCGTACAGGATCACGAACTCGACGCCACGGGAATTCGTGATGGTCCAGACGCGGGGGTTCGATCTGCCAGGGATCCCCGAGGGCAACCTGCAACGCATCACCACACGCGTGGTGAAAGAGGAGAGCTCTCAGGCCCGTGGAGTCATTGCGGGGGGGCTCGACTACATGCAGGGTCGGGTCCCGGTGGCGCTCTTGCCCGAGGTCCGCTCGAAGTACAAGGACCGATACGCCGAGCATCCAACCCTCTCGAGCCTCTACTTCTTCCTCAATCAGCGCACCCCGCCGTTCGACAACGGGAAGGTGCGCAAGGCCGTGAACCTCGCGCTCGACAAACGGTCGCTCAGCCGCCTGTTTGCGGGCCGCTTGGAGCCGCGCTGCAACTTCCTGCCGGGGGGCCTTGCGGCCCACCGACCGATCGACCCCTGCCCGTACGGGGACCCGGGCTTCAACGGCGACCCCGAACGAGCGCGTCAGCTGATCGAGGATTCCGGCGAGGAGGGCAAAGCCGTCACGGTGTTTGCGGGCACCGCGGCAAACCACCGTGACATAGGCCGCTACTACACGCGCCTGCTCGACAAGATCGGCCTGGAGGCCAGGCTCAAGGTTGTCAGGGGCCTGGAGGGCCGGCGCAGGGCAAGAGCACAGACCGGGGTAGAGAGCTTCGTGGCGGAGATCCCGCATCCCTTTCCCTACATGTCGCTCCTCGAGGGTGACGTTCTCGACAGCGAGGTCGAAGAGCGGCTGGTCGAGCTCACGGGGGAGCCGGATGAGGAGGTGGCGACAGAGGGGTATGCCGAGCTCGACCGGCTCGTAGTCGACAAGGCGTACGCGGCTCCCTTCGGCGCGGAACGGCTCGGCACTTTCCTCTCCGAGCGGATGGATGCGGAGAACTGCTCGCTCTTTCATCCGGTGTACGGCACCGACTACTCGAGCCTGTGCCTGCGCTGAAGTAGGGCACCTAGACTGATCCCATGAAGACCGAGGAGATCCGGGAGCGCTACCTCTCGTTCTTCGAGGAGCGGGGGCACAGGCGCATGCCCTCAGCGTCCCTGGTGCCGGCGAGCTATGACCCGAGCGTGCTCCTGACGACCGCCGGCATGCAGCCATTCAAGCCCTACTTCCGGGGCGAGGAGGAACCACCCGCCCGCCGGCTCACCTCCGCCCAGAAGTGCTTTCGCACCACGGACATCGAGAACGTGGGGATGACGGCCAGGCACCTCACCTTCTTCGAGATGCTCGGCAACTTTTCGGTGGGGGACTACTTCAAGGAGGGCGCGGTCGAGTACGCCTGGGAGCTCTCGACGACGGGTTTCGGCTTCGACCCCGAGCGGGTGTGGATCACCGTCTTCGGGGGTGACGAGCAGCTCGCCCTCGGGCCCGACGAGGAGGCCATCGCCTGCTGGCGGGCGATAGGCGTTCCCGAGGAGCGGATCGTGCGCCTGGGCCGGGGGGACAACTTCTGGCAGTCCGGCCCGACGGGGCCGTGCGGCCCCTGCTCGGAGCTCTATCTCGACCGAGGGCTCGAGTTCGGCGGGGAGGATGACCGCCCGGGTGACGACTCCGAGCGCCACCTCGAGTACTGGAACCTCGTGTTCATGCAGTACGACCTGCACCCCGATGGAGCGCTGACCGAGCTGCCCCGGCAGAACATCGACACCGGGCTTGGGCTGGAGCGGATGGCCGCGATTCTTCAGGACGTGCCGTCCGTGTACGAGACCGACGGCTTTCGTCCCCTGGTCGCGTTCGGCGAGGAGCGGTCGGGGCGCCGCTACGGCGAGGACTTCCAAACCACACGCGCGCTTCGCGTGCTCGCCGACCACGGCCGCGCTGCGACCGTCCTTCTGGCAGACGGCGTCGTGCCCTCCAACGAGGACCGGGGCTACATCCTGCGCCGGATCCTGCGCCGAGCGATCCGGCAGGGGCGGGTGCTCGGCCTGGACGAGGGTTTTCTACCCGAGCTGTGCACGGTGGTGATCGAGGTGATGGGGGGCGTGTACCCCGAGCTGGAGCGAGAGCGAGACGTGATCGCACGCTGGAGTGCCGCAGAAGAGGAGAGCTTTGGCCGCACTCTCGCCCAGGGTGAACGGCAGCTCGGCGTGCTCGTGAGGGATGCGAAGGGCGTGGGCTCCGGCGAGGTCGCGGCCGCCGACGCCTTCCGCCTTCACGACACCTACGGCTTTCCCTTCGAGATGACCAAGGAGCTTCTGTCGGAAGAGGGGCTGGGGGTGGACGATGAGGCCTTTGACGCACTGATGGAAGATGCGCGCGATACCGCCAGGGCGGGCGCGCGTGAAACCGGTGCGGCCGGGGGCCTCTCCGAGCGCGCGGCGGAATTCGCCCGCGCCGCAGGATTCCAGACCAACTTCGTGGGCTACGAGTCGGTCGAGGCAGACACGCTCATCCGTGCCGTGGAGACCGAGAACGGCGCGGTGCTCGCCAAGCTCGAGGACAGCCCGTTCTATCCCGAGGGGGGTGGGCAGATCTCCGACGCGGGCATGGTGGAGACGGGCTCCGCCAGCGCGCGCGTGAGCGGAGTGTTCCGGGTGGGATCCGATCAGGTGCTGGCGCTGGAGCCGGTCGTCGGGACGATCACGGCGGGCGAGGAGGCGCGGGCAACCGTGGAGCGAGACACCCGCCTCGCCACGATGCGAAACCACACCGCCACCCACCTCCTGCACGCCGCTCTCCGCGAGCGGCTCGGCGACCACGTGCGCCAGGCCGGCTCCTACGTCGGGCCCGACAAGCTGCGCTTCGACTTCACGCACGGCGAGCGCCTCAGTGACGAAGAGCTGGCCGAGGTCGAGGCCAGGGTGAGCGAATGGGTAGCGGCGGGCCTCTCGGTGCGGGCGCTCGAGACGACCCTGTCAGAGGCGCGGGCACTGGGGGCGATGGCCCTCTTCGGGGAGAAGTACGGCGACTGGGTGCGGATGGTCGAGGTGGATGCGATATCACGCGAGCTTTGCGGTGGCACGCACGTGGCCTCGACGGCGGAGATCGGGCTCTTCCACGTGACCACGGAGACCTCCAGTGCCTCCAACGTGCGCCGGATCGAGGCCATCACGGGACCACGGGCAACCGCGCTCTTTCAGGAGCGCACGGCCCGGCTGCGGGAGCTGTCATCGCTGCTCAGGGCGCCCGAGAACGAGCTGGTGGGCGCGGCCGAGCGGTTGACCGAGCGCGTGCGCGACTTGAGCAAGCGAGCGGAAGGCAAGTCGCAGGACGGGGACACCGCTCAGAAGCTGGTCGAGTCTGCGGCGGAGGTTGCCGGAATCCTGGTCCTGGCCGAGCGCGTCGAGGTCCTCGACGCCCAGGCCCTCTTGGCCCTGTCGAACCGCGTGAGGCAGAGCCTGGGCGAGTCGGTGGTGGTGCTCGGCTGCGCGGTCGACGGCCGAGTGCACCTCGTGGCCAACGTGGCGCCGGCGGTGGTCGAGCGTGGCGTAAAGGCAGGCGATGTCGTGCGGGCCGCCGCCGAGGTCGTCGGCGGAGGCGGAGGCGGCCGCGACACGATGGCCCAGGCGGGAGGGCGAAATCCCGCGAAGCTGGACGAGGCTCTCGCCATGGCGCGCGCGACGATCGAGAGCTCGCTCTCATAAGGTCAGGGCATGCGCATCCTCGCGCTCGATCATGGGGAGGCCCGCTGCGGCTGCGCGGTGTCCGACCCCTCGGGAACACTCGCGACGCCGCTCACGGCGATCGACCGCCCGGATACCCGGCGCGGCCTGGCGCGCGTGGCCAGGCTTGCCGGTGAGCTCGAGGCGGAGCTCGTCGTCGTGGGCCTCCCGTTGACGCTGGCCGGCGAGGAGGGGCCTCAGGCACTCCTGGCCCGAGAGTTTGCGGCCCGGGTTCGGCCACGCGTGCGGGTGCCCGTGGAGCTCCACGACGAGCGGCTGACCACGCGCATGGCGGAAGCGGTGGGCGGGAGTGCCGATCCCGACTCCCGCGCGGCGGCCCACCTACTCGAGGGC
>JACCUO010000030.1 GCA_013811765.1 Thermoleophilaceae bacterium
TCGCGGGGGACTACATGTCCGCCGCGTCGTTCCTCGGCATCGCCGGCCTCATCTACCTGTTCGGCTTCGACGGGTTCCTCTATTCCGTCGGCTTTCTCGTGGCCTTCCTCACCGTGCTCTTCCTCCTCTCGGAGCGGATGCGCAACTCGGGCAAGTTCACGATCGCCGACGTCCTTTCGTTCCGGCTCAATGAGAAGCCGGCGCGCGCGGCGGCCGCTCTTGGAACCCTCGCCGTGGCAGGCTTCTACCTGATCGCCCAGATGGTGGGCGCGGGAGTCCTGATCGAGGCCCTGGTCGGGATCTCCTTCGAGCTGGCGGTGCTGATCACGGGTGCCTTCATGCTCATCTACGTCATCGCGGGCGGCATGCTCGCCACCACTTGGGTGCAGATCATCAAGGCCGTGCTGCTGATGGTCGCGGCCACGGTGCTCTCGATCCTCGTGCTGATCAAGATCGGGGGAAACCCCGTCGACCTGTTCAACAAGGCCAAGGCCGCGTCGCCGGACGGCCAGGCCTACCTCGAGCCGGGCCTGTTCCTGAGCAAGCCGCTCGAC
This sequence comes from Thermoleophilaceae bacterium, assembly GCA_013811765.1. Taxonomy (GTDB): domain Bacteria; phylum Actinomycetota; class Thermoleophilia; order Solirubrobacterales; family Thermoleophilaceae; genus JAAYBF01. The sequence goes on from JACCUO010000030.1 coordinate 555, forward strand.
ACCGTGTCACTCGGCCTCGGCCTCGTGCTCGGCACTGCGGGTCTGCCGCACATCCTAATGCGCTTCTTCACGGTGCCCGACGCCAAGGCCGCGCGCTCATCGGTGGTGTGGGCCGTAGGGCTCATCGGCGCCTTCTACGTGATGACCACGATGCTCGGCTTCGGTGGGCGCGCCATCCTCGGTGAGGGCGCAAAGGAGGCGGTGGGCGCCGAGAACGGCAACCTCACCGCGCCGCTGCTCGCCGAGAACCTCGGTGGCGGCGCCGGCACGTTCGGCGGAGACTTCTTCCTCGCCGTGATCGCCGCCGTGGCCTTCGCGACCATCCTCGCGGTGGTGGCCGGACTCGTGATCTCCGCGTCGGGGGCGGTGGCTCACGACGTCTACTCGAACATCGTGAAGAAGGGGCGCGATTCGGAGAAGGAGGAGGTGCTCGTTGCCCGCATCGCCGCGGTGGCGATCGGCGCGATCGCAATCCTCATCGCGGTGGTCGGCGGGCAGGACCTCAACGTCTCCTACATGGTGGGCCTCGCGTTCGCCGTGGCGGCGAGCGCGAACTTCCCTGCGCTGCTGCTGGCGCTCACCTGGAGACGCTTCAACACGACCGGAGCCGTGGCCGGCGTCCTGGTGGGCGTGACCTCGTCGATCGGGCTGGTGCTGATCGGCCCGCAGGGGCCGATGGGCGAGGAGGACGCCATCTTCACGCTCGCCAACCCGGGCATCATCTCGATCCCGCTCGGCTTCCTCGCCTGTTACCTCGGCACGATCCTCAGCAAGGAGGAGGCCAAGGCCGAGCGCGGATTCGACGAGCTGTACGTGCGCTCGGAGACGGGCCTGGGCGCCGAGGTCGGCACCGGGCGGGGCCTCACCGGGCGCAGCGCTGAGCCCGAGCCCCAGCCGGCAACTACAACCAGATAGAAAGGCGAGGAATGGAAGCCGGCACCGCACCCGCAGGAGAGGAGCTGGAGCGCGAGCTCTCGGAGCTGCTCGAACAGGAGACGTTCGAGCCGCCCGAGGAGTTCGTCAAGAACGCCCTGCTCTCCGATCCCAAGATCTACGAGGAGGCTGCCGCCGACCCCGTCGCCTGGTGGGAACGCCACGCCGAGGACCTGCACTGGTTCGAGAAGTGGGACACGGCGCTCGACGACTCGGACGCTCCCTTCTACAAGTGGTTCACCGGCGGCAAGCTCAACGCCTCCTACAACTGCCTCGACCGCCACGTGGAGGCCGGCAACGGCGACCGCGTGGCCTTTCACTGGCGCGGTGAGGAGGGCGAGCAGCGCGACGTGACCTACGCCGACCTGCTTCGCGACACCCAGAAGCTGGCCAACGCCCTCAAGGACCAGGGCGTGGAGAAGGGCGACGTGGTGGGGATCTTCCTGCCGATGATCCCCGAGGTGGTGGTGGCCATGCTGGCCTGCGCGCGCATCGGCGCACCCCACAACGTGGTGTTCGGCGGTTTCTCGCCCACGTCGGTGGCCGAGCGGATGGAGGTGTCCGACGCCAAGCTACTGATCACCGTCGACCAGGCCAGGCGCAAGGGCAAGGTGGCGCCGGTGAAGTCAGAGGTCGACGACCACATGGGCGACATGCCCACCGTGGAGACGGTGATCGTGGTCAAGTCGGTGGGTGAGGACACTCCGATGCAGGACGGGCGCGACGTCTGGTACCAGGATGTCCTCGACGCCGCCGATGACGAGTGCGAGGCGGAGCCGCTGGACGCCGAGCACCCGCTTTACATCCTTTACACCTCCGGCTCGACCGCTGCCCCCAAGGGCATCCTGCACACCACCGGCGGCTACCTGGCCGGGGTCTCGACCACCCATCGGTACATCTTCGACCTGAAGCCGGAATCCGACGTGTACTGGTGCATGGCCGACATCGGCTGGGTCACCGGCCATTCCTACATCGTCTACGGGCCGCTGCTCAACGGCGCCACGTCGGTGATGTACGAGGGCCCGCCCGACTACCCCGACAAGGGCACCCATTGGGACATCGTTCAGGACGCCGGGGTCACGATCTATTACTTCGCGCCCACCGCTATCCGCTCGTTCATGAAATGGGGTGCCGAGCATCCCAACAAGCGCGACCTCACCTCGCTGCGCCTGTTGGGCACCGTCGGCGAGCCAATCAACCCCAAGGCATGGCTGTGGTACTGGCGGGTGATCGGCGGCGGGCGCTGCCC
>JACCUO010000052.1 GCA_013811765.1 Thermoleophilaceae bacterium
GAGGTTCTTCGTCGAGGAACTGTTCGCGGGCGAGTAGGAGAACACCTGTCCGCCGGTGCATCGCACCAGCTTGCCTATACCCTGACCCCATGCCCACCCGCCTGCTCGCCCTACTCGTCACCGTGGCCGCTGCCGGAGGCGGCGTGGCCCTCACGTCCTGCGGCGCCGAGGAGGCGGCGGGCGTCGACGCCGCTCAGGCGGCCGAGGCCACGGGCAAGCAGGGCACGGCCCGGATGACGATGAGCATGAAGATGAGCGGCCTCGGTCTGCCGAATCCAATGAGGCTGAAGGCCGACGGCGTTACCGCGCTGCGCGAGCCGCGCGCGCGCATCAGGATGGACCTCGGATCGCTGCTCGCCCTGGCCGGCGCATCCCGGGAGACCAAGGGCGGCCTCGAGATGCTGATCGACGGGGCGGACTTCTACGTCAAGCCCCCCAAGCTCGATGGCCTGCGCATCCCCGGCGACAAGTCCTGGGTGGCACTTGACCTCCGCGCGCTGGCCGAGGCCGCCGGCCTGCCGGCCGATGGTCTCGGCGCGATCTTCGCGCTCGATCCGGCCTCCCAGATGCGGGCGCTGAAGGCGGCAAAGGGCCTGAAGGAGGTCGGCAAGGAGGACGTCGGCGGGGTGGAGACCACGCACTTCAAGGGCACCTACCGCCTGTCCGACTTCATCGCCGGGCTACCCGAGGCCAAGCGGGCGCAGGCGCGCAAGGCCGTCGATGCCGTGAAGCGCATCGGCGGCGAGGATGCCGGCTTGGACAGGCCAACTCCGGCGGAGCTGTGGGTCGACGAGGACGACCTGATGCGGCGGATGCGCGTGAGCTCGAAGCTGCCCGCGCAGAGCGGCGTGCCCCCCGGCTCCTTCGTGATCGACTACGTGCTGCGCGACTTCGGCGCGAAGCTCGATACCACCGCCCCCCCGGCCTCCGAGAGCTACGACGCCACCGGCGCTCTCGGCAAGGCGCTGAAGGGCCTCCCCCGGGCCACGAGGTAGCGAGCTCGCTCAAAGGCGCTGATCGGCCGTCTCCGAGCACACACATGAGGTACTGAACTCGGCCACACGCCGGGTCCGGTTGGGCTAAACGGGAGGGTAAACCGAGAGGCGGAGCTTCACAGAGCCTTCTCGCCCTGCTGTGCCCCGGCATTCTTGGGCTCGCCATCCTCCGCCGATCCGCCGTCCGCCGCCGACTCCTCCTCCGCCGACTCGCCCTCCTCCGACCGGCCGTCCGCCGACTCGTCCTGAAGCGCCTCTCCGTCAACGCTCTCGCCCGCCTCCACGGACTCAACCGCAGCCCCGATCGCGTGGAAGCCGCCGTCCACGTGGATGATCTCGCCGGTGATCCCGCGCGCCAGATCGGAGAGCAGGAAGCACACCGCGTCTGCGACGGGCTTGGGGTCACCCACGTCCCACCCGAGCGGGGCCTGCTTCTGCCACGCCGCCGCAAGGTCCTCGAAGCCCGGGATGCCGCCCGCGGCGGGCGTGTCCAGCGGGCCGGCAGAGACGAGGTTCACGCGCACGCCGGACGGGCCGAGGTCGCGCGCGAGGTAGCGCCCCACGGCTTCGAGCGCCGCCTTGGAGACCCCCATCCAGTCGTAGGCCGGCCAGGCAACAGAGGCGTCGAAGTCGAGCGCAACGAGGCCGCCCCCGCCCCCCATCAGCGGATGCAACGCCGCGGCGAGCGATTTGAACGAGTAGGCGCTGGTCTCAAAGGCGGCTGACGCGCTGCTTGCCGGCGCGCCGAGGAAGTTTCCCCCGAGCGCGTCCTCGGGCGCGAAGGCGATCGCGTGCAGCGCACCGTCCACGCCTCCCCAGCGGGAGTCGAGCTCGCCGGTGAGCGCCTCGAGGTCCTCCGGCTTGTTCACGTCGAGCTCGAGCACGTCGGGAGGATCAGGAAGCCGCGCGGCGGCCCGTTCGGTCATCCGACGCCCGCGGCCGAACCCTGTGAGCAGCACCTCGGCGCCCGCCAGCTGTGCCTGCTCGGCCACCGAGAACGCGATGCTGCGACGGGTGATGACACCCGTGACGAGAATGCGCTTGCCCTCGAGGCTCACGCGCACTCCTTCTCGCCCGGCGAGCGGTGGTGGGCCAGGGCCTCGAGCACCTCGGCCGCCGCGCGGCGGTGCCCGATGGCGGAGGGATGAAAGCCATCCTTGCCCACGTTCGCGCGGTCTGCCACCCCGGGGTGCTCACTTAGCTCCAGGCAGAGCGCCCCGTTGGTCTCTGCCGCTCCCCGGATCACGTCATTGGCCGCGGCGATGCCCTCGACCACGCGCTTGCGGGTGCGGGGCCTCAGGTCGGCAAACCTTCCGGGGTCCGGATAGGTGGCGGTCACGAGCGTGGCCCCCGGCAGCTCGCCGCGCAGGCGGCCGAGCAGCCCGTCGAAGGCAGCCTCGAACGCGTCGTAGTCGGGGCGCACCGAGAGGAGCACGTCGTTGGCCCCGCAGACGAGCGACACGAGCGCCGGCCGCAGCTCGAGCGCCGGCTCGAGCTGGGACTCGGCCACATCGGCGGTCGTGGCGTTGACGCGCGCGAAGTTGAACAGCTCGACGCGTTCCCCCCGCGCGCGCAGACCGCGCACTGTCAACTCCGGCCACGGCGTCGAGCCGTCGTCTTCCAGCCCCGCGCTGAAGCTGTCGCCCAGGGCGACGTAGCGCTTCACGGCGAGGCTCACAGCGGGACGTTTCCGCGCCCGTAGCCGTGGCGGTGATCGCCGTCGAGCACGCGCAGGGCCCACTGCAGCCGCCCGCGTGTCTGATCGGGAGTGACCAGCTCATCGACATGGCCCTCGGCCACGGCGATCTCGGCCTTCAGCCGCTCATCCGTGTACTCCTCGGCCAGCCGGTCGCGCTCAGCCACGGGATCGTTAGCCGCCGCGATGTCGCGGCGGTTCACGATCGCCACCGCCTGCTTGGCGCCCACCACTCCGATCTCGGCCCCGGCCCAGGCCAGCACCAGGTCGGCGCCGAGCGACTTCGAGTTCATCGTGATGAAGCCGCCTCCGTAGGCCTTGCGCAGGATGATCGTGATCTTCGGAACGCGTGCCTCGGCGAAGGCG
>JACCUO010000085.1 GCA_013811765.1 Thermoleophilaceae bacterium
CCTTCCTCGTTGTCGTAGGTGGCGATGACGCCGTCCGGCCCTCCCAGCGAGTCGGCGAACTCGTCGAGGAACAGCCGCCGCAGGGTGCCCTGGTAGCGCGAGTAGCGCGCGTACATCGCGCCCTTGACCGTCTCGGGCAGCCCGATCAGGGCGAACACCGGCCGGTCGAGGTTGGTGAAGTGAGGGGCGAGCAAGGCACGCTCCTCGTCGGTGAAGCTCTCGACCGGGTATTCCATGCAGGCCGAGCTCTCGACCGCGTCAGGAGATCCTGTGCTCGAGTACGCACTCGAGCTCCGGATCGCCGCCCTCGCCCTCGCCCGGCAGCGCCTTCTCGATCTTGAAGTCCATCCGGCGACCGTCGAGCTCGAGCGTGGCCACCTGATTGTCGAACCACGGCCCGTCGCCCACCCCGCGCCAGCGAACCGGCTCGCCCTCCACGCCGGCGGCGCGGGAGAGAGCGCGGGTTACGGCGTAGGCCGGGGTCGAGACCGCCGCCTTGACCACCCGCCTCTCCTTCGTGTCGAGCGGGTTGCGCAGCGGGGAGCAGGTGGCCTGATAGACGGCGCTGCGCACGCCCGAGCCGCGCCGGAACGCCACCTCGCTCAGATAGGCGTGGTGGACGTCGCCGGAGAGCGTCACGATCGATGCGGGGGGCTCGCCGCGCTCTCCTGCGCCCACGGCGCGCTGCAGCTCGGCGAGACGGTCGAAGGACTCGTTGAAGGCGGCCCAGTGCTCGAGGTCGAGCCCCTGGCGGAGCTTCTCCCCAAGGCGGGCGGCAAGGGGGCCCCAGGCGCCGCCGCAGACCGCCTCGTTCCATGCCTCGAGATGGTGCATCCCCGGCGCCATCAGCCACGGAAGCGAGGTGGCGATCAGCAGGTGGTCGAAATCGCCGGTGGCGTGCTCGGCCACCCAATCCCACTCGTCCTCGTCGAGCATCGAGCGCCTGCCCTCCTCGAGCGCACGACCGCACCGCGAGTCGATTACCACCAGCCTGCTGTCTCCCAGGTCACGGTAGTAGCTCCAGCGGGTGCCCTCGGTCTCACGGTCGGCGCGGAGGGCGAACTCGCGCAGGATGGGGCCCGCGTCGTCCACCTCCTGCACACGCTTCAGCAGCCCGTCCCTCTCGTGCTCATCCGGGCTGAGGTTGCCCAGGTGCTGGTAGATCCAGTAGGACATCAGCGCAGCCACCACGTGTGCATCCCACCAGTCGGTGGCGCGCACCTCCTCGACCCAGGCGGCGGAGGTGTTCCAGTCGTCGTGCACGTCGTGGTCGTCGAAGATCATCGCCGTGGAGACCGTGGACAGGAGCCAGCGGATGGTCGGCTCGGTCCAAGATTCCTTGTAGAGGCGCGTGTACTCCTGGAAGCCGAACGCGATCGTCCCCGGCTCCTCGCTCGTGTCACGGTTCGAGCGGACGAACGCCTCCGTCCTCGGCGAGACCTCGTCCGCATAGACCTGGTCGCCGAGCAGCAGCAGCAGGTCCGGCCAATCGTCGGGGTCCTGCCCGCGCATCCTCAGCGCCAGCGCGCGCAGTGCGTCCACCCCGCGGCCGTGCTCGTCCTCCTCCTTCGCGAGCGAGTACGGCGGCTCGTTTGGCACCGCCACCCGACAGGAGCCGAAGGAGACCGTGAGCGGCTCCCGCTTCGGGTAAGTGCGAAACCGGCTGGGAGGGAACTCGGAGTCCGGTGGGGGCCAGACCGGTCTGCCGTCCAGCTCAACGGTGTACTCGTGGGAAGCGCCCGGCTCCAGGTCCTCGACCCGCACGAGCGCGTAGTGGTGGCCCTCCACGTGGAAGGTGCGCTCGCATGCCGACATCACGCCCACCTCGCACGGGCCGTCGGTCTCGACCCAGATCACCGCGCAGCGCTCGCCGACGTAGCGCAGTAGCGGTCCGATCAACAGCTCCGGCATGGCCTGACCGTACTCAATCCACCGCGCCGGCGCGGCGCGGACGCCGGCGGCGGGGGAGTAGCGTTGCTCGCCGATGGAAGCCACGTTCGATCCCCGGCTCGATGACGGCGTGCGCCGGGTCGGCCGCGACCTCCACGGGGCCCTGCCTCCGCGCGCGAGGCACCCCCTCCACGCCCTGGATGCCAAGGCGATGGAGCTCGCCTCCGGCGATGCCGAGCTGCGGGCGGCGCTGTTCCGGATGGTGGATGTGACCCCGGCTTGCCGCTCACCCGACGACCTCGCGCGCCACCTGGCGGACTACCTCGAGGAGATGGACGACAGGCCCCCGCCCGTCGCGGCGGCCATGCGCGCGGCCCACACC
>JACCUO010000096.1 GCA_013811765.1 Thermoleophilaceae bacterium
CGCCTGCGCCCTGCCCGGCACCTCGCTCGCCCAGGATCAGCCGAGCGGGGGCGGTCCCGCCGGGGGCCCTGTGTCCGCCCCCACATCCGTCACCGAGCCACCGGTCAAGCCGGCGCAGGTGACCGCCGGGCGCATGTCGCTGGAAATCCGCGGGGGCCAGTCCACACGCAGGCTCCACTACGCGGCGAGGGGAGCCGAGGTGGTGGTGGAGGGCAGGTCGGCGCCGTTCGTGCCGGGCCAGGTGGCCGTCCTCTCGATCTACGGTCGTGGCGGGCTCGTGGCCGAGCGGCGGGCCGAGATTCGCCAGACCGCCCGCGGTGGGCGCGCCAGCTTCCGGATAAAGCTCGACCGCAGGGGCCTGCTGAGCCTCGTGGTCCGGCACGCGGCCACCGAGGCCCAGGGCGCGTTTCAGTCACGCGCCGCTCGGGTGAAGGTCATTGCCCCGCGCGCGGGGCAGGGTGCGCGCGGCACACATGTCCTTTTGCTTCAGCGGGGGCTCGCGCGTCTCGGCTTCGCGGTGCCGGTCACAGGTCGCTACGACCCCGGCACCTCCCGCGCCGTACTCGCCTTTCGCAAGACCAACGGCCTCGGACGCACCGGCTACGCCAGTTGGCGGGTCTTCTCGCCCGTACTGCGCAACCGCGGAGCCTTCCGGCCCCGCTTCCCCCGTGCCGGGCGCCATCTGGAGTTCGACTGGTCCCGCCAGCTGCTGGCGCTGGTCGACGGTGGTCGCGCGCGGCACGTCTACCACGCATCATCGGGCAAGGCCTCGACGCCCACCGTGTTCGGCACCTTCAGCTTCTACCGCAAGGAGCCTGGCACCAACTCCCTTGGCATGGTCCAGTCCAACTACTTCATCGGTGGCTATGCCATCCACGGCTTTGCCTCCGTGCCGACCTACCCGGCCAGCCACGGCTGCATCCGGGTGCCGATCCCCAACGCGCACGAGATCGACCGCCGGATCTCGCTCGGCCAGAAGATCTTCGTGTACCGCTGATGCGATAGGCAATTGACTCCGGCGTCCTCGCCTGTTTGCCCGCGCCGGCGGAGCGCCTGGGAGTCAGGTCGTCGACTCGCGCCAGTCGGCCTGTCGGCGGCTCTGCCTCGGGAGGAAGTTTGCCAGCAGCATTCCGCCGAGCCCGTAGAACAGCAGAGCAAGGGCCCCCGGCACCATACGCTGGACCCACACGTTGCTCGACTCGATGACGCCTACGAAGGGCGCCAGGAGGAAGTCGTTCACGTCATCGATCATCTCGCGAGCCCCGCTGTGGCGGCTCTCGCGCAGCCTCTCGATGTCGCGGCCGGGCGCCGGGCGATCGATCGCGGTCTCGGACGCCACTCGCTCGCCCTCACCGTCGACTGCCCGCACCTGGTTGGTCGACCCCTCCTCGGACTGGTCGACGGCAAACATCAGGAAGCTGACCGCCACGAATGCCGCCGCGGTCACCGCCGCAAGTCTGAGTAGCGGGCCCATCGGTTCTCTACCATCGGCGCCAGACGTGCGATACGTGAGTCCCTTGACCCTCTCCTCGACGGATAGCGGAGATCCGTGAGCGCTCGAGAGCGGCTTCTGGGTGAGCTGCGCGAGCACGCGCTGATCGTCGGGCGGGTTACGCTCTCGAGCGGGCTCGAGGCCGACTACTACGTGGACGCAAAGCGCGCGATCCTGCGCCCGAAGGGCTTTGCAGCCCTCGCCGAGCTCGTCGGTGGGGAGGCGCGGCGCGTGGGCGCGACGGCCGTCGGCGGGCTCACGATGGGCGCCGACCCCGTGGCGTGTGCCGCGCTGGCCGGGGGCGCGGACGTCAAGGCTTTCTTCGTACGCAAGGAGCGAAAGGCGCACGGATTGCAGCGCTGGGTGGAGGGGCCGCTGCTCCAGAGAGGCGAGCGGTGCCTGATCCTCGAGGACGTCGTGACCACCGGCGACTCGACCCTGGCCGCGGTCGAGCGGGTGCGGGAGGAGGGGCTTGCGGTCGTCGGCGTCCTCAGCGTGCTCGACCGCCTCGCCGGCGGTCGCGAGGCGATAGAGGCGGCGGCCGGAGCCCCCTACGTGGCGCTCACCACGATCGACGACGTGTACCCCGGCCGTCCGGACCGGTGAGAACATCGGTGCGCTCCTCCCGCGGACGGTCGGGGCTCCTACCGGACGCTCAGCCTGAGCGTGGTGGCTGCGCGCGGAAGCTACGCAGCATCCGGTTCAGCGTGCGCTCGTTGAACCGCGGCTTCACGCCGGCATTGCGGAAGACGAGCGCACCGTAGGTGACCCGGCCTGGTCGCTGGAAGATGGCCACTGATATTTGCTGAGACAGGCTGCTCGGTTCCACCGTCCCGATCGCGTTCAGGACGGCGCTGTCGTAGGGCGAGCCCGGTAGGGAAGACGACTGCCCGTCCACCCTGCCGGCGAAGTTGGGCAGAGTGCGGATCGTCCTGCGGGCATACCGTGCCGGCGGGAGGTCCCGCCCCGTGGGGGTGCGGTCGGCGGAGATGGAGACCGCTACGAGTCGGTCATCTGACCGGATGAGCGTCCGGCCGCGCTTCGTTGCGGCGCTCCAGGTCCTGGGTGCCGCCACGGTGAAGCCGGCTTCTGAGTTCCTGACGGTGCGCCATCCGGGAGGGGGCGTCGCGGGGCGATCGGCCCGCTCTGGCCGCGGGCCTGTCTTCCTGTCGGCGCTCTCATCGCCGCAGCCTGCCGGAAGCAGGACGAGAGCCAAGGTGAGGGCAATTCGTGACGGGATGGTCATCGTGTGAAGGATCCTGAAGCACCGGCGGAGGGTGCGAGGTCCTGGCGGAGGGTTGCCTCCGGGCCCTCAGTCCCCCGCCACCGGAAGCGCTTCGTCCTGTGAGCCCCTGACCTCTTTCATGATCCGCTTGTCGTCGAGGGACCAGAGCCGCGTCCTCGCCTGCCTCCCGCGCACGTCGAACTCCCCGAGGTCGGTGAGACCGGCCGGGTCCTCACTGAGCAGGGATTTCGTCGAGTCCGAGATCACGAGCTGCTGGGGTGTCTCCT
>JACCUO010000235.1 GCA_013811765.1 Thermoleophilaceae bacterium
TCACCCGCGCGGAGGTAGTCTGTGGGCCGATGGCGCTCGCCGATGACTTCCAGCGGGCCGTTGACGCCCTGCCGCCCGACTGGACCCAGCTCGAGCTGGACCTGCGGATCCGCGACGGGGACCGCTACGTCGAAACTGCCACCCTCCTCACGCAGATAAACGCGATGCCCTACTCGCGGAGCGAGTGGCACTGGCGGTTGCGCGTGGCGCACGGCTTTGGCCATGCGGCTGCTCCGGAGACGGTGCACGGCACGCTCGAGCTGCTGGACAACCAGGGAATAGAGGGCGAGATGGTGGCGCGCGAGGCGCGCTCAGGGCGCGTGGAGGTCACACAGATGTGGGGCCGTCCCGAGTCCGTGCGCCAGGAGTTTCGCAACCGCCGCGCCCAGTAGGCGGCGTGCTGGGTGTCCCATGGCACGGATCGCCCTCCTCTGTCCCGATCTGCTGTTCGGCTCGAAGGTGGAGGGCGGGCTGGCCGTGGCGGGGCACACCGTCAACCGCTTCGAAACCGACGACCGGCTGCGCGTGGCGGTGCCGTTTCATGACCTGCTGATCGTGGACCTCACCGCTGAGGGGCTCGATGGGGCGGCGCTCGTGATGTCGATGCGTGAGCGTGGTGAGCTCGAGGCGGTTCCAACGCTGGGTTTCTACTCCCACGTCGACCAGGAGACCCGCAAGCGCGCCGAGGAGGCGGGCTTCAGCCGGGTGGTCCCGAGGTCCCGCATGGCGCGCGAGATGGCGGCGCTCGTGGACGGTCTTCTCCCCTCGGCCTGAGAACGATGGATGCCATGAAATGGTGGGGCTGGGGGCGAGAGGACATCTCGTTCACCCACGAGGACAAGCCCGCGCTGGGACCCTTCGTGAAGCGGGAGCTCGGGGTCGACGTGACGAGCGTGGCATCCCGCCCGGTTGCCTTCGACCAGCTGAAGATCCCCGAGCCGTCGCTGGCGCCGGCCCTGCGGGGGGTGCTCGAGGAGGCCGTCGGGGGCGATCGCGTCTCGACCGAGCCGCTCGACCGCGTCCTTCACGCACGGGGCAAGAGCCTGCGTGACCTGGTCCGGCACCGCCGCGGGGACATCGGCCGGCTTCCCGACGTGGTGATCCGGCCCGGGACAGAGGAAGAGATCGAGGCGATCCTCCGAGCCGCTCTCGACTCCGACGCCGTCGTGATCCCCTTCGGCGGCGGCACGAGCATCTCGGGCAGCCTCGAAGCCTCGGTGAGCGAGCGGCGCACGGTCATCTCGGTCGACCTCGGGCGGCTTGACCGGGTGCTGAGCGTGGACGCGACCTCGCGACTCGCCCGGGTGCAGGCGGGCGTCTTTGGCCCGAGCCTGGAGGAGCAGCTGAACGCCCAGGGCTGGACGCTCGGGCACTTTCCGGACAGCTTTGCCCACTCGACGCTCGGTGGCTGGATCGCCACCCGCTCGTCGGGAATGCAGTCAGACCGCTACGGCGACATCGCCGACCTGACGCGAGGGCTGCGCGTGGTCACGCCGGCCGGTCTCCTTCTCACACGACCCGTACCGAGCACCTCGACCGGCCCCAGCGTCCGGGAGATGGTGCTCGGCAGCGAAGGGCGCTTGGGCATCATCACCGAGGCCACGGTGCACGTGCGGCGGGTGCCCGCCTGCCGCACGATCCTGGGCTACCTCTTTCCGGGCTGGGCCGAGAGCCTCGCGGCCATGCGCGACATCGCGGCCGGTGAGGTCATGCCCTCGGTCACGCGGGTGTCCGACCCGAACGAGACGCGGTTCTCCTTCGCCACGCGCAAGGACCCGTCGATGCTCGATCGCGTGAAGTCCAAGGCGCTCGAGGCGTATCTGGGGCGTCGCGACTTCGACCGCGAGGCAATGTGCCTTGGCTTCATCGGCTACGAGGGCAGCGAGCGGCATGTCCGGGCCCAACGCAAGCTGGTCGGGCGCATCGTCCGCCGCCATGGGGGCCTGTGCATCGGAGCCGGCCCGGGAACGCTCTATGACCAGAAGAAGTTCGATACGCCCTACATCCGCGACTACCTGCTCGACTGCGGCGCCTTCGGTGACGTGTCGGAGACCGCAGCGCCGTGGAGTGCCCTTCCCACGCTCTATGGCAACGTCGTGGCCGCCGCACGAGGAGCCTTCGAAACGCTCGGCGTGAGGGGGTACCTCATGTGCCACCTCTCGCACTCCTACCACGCCGGCGCCTGCCTGTACTTCACGTTCACGTTCGAGCCCTCCGGCCGTGGCGACAGCCTGGAGGAATACGACACCATCAAGTCGGCGATCCAGCAGACCTTCGTGGACTCGGGCGCCACGCTCTCCCATCACCACGGCGTCGGCACGGAGCACGCGAGCTGGCTGGAGCAGGACATCTCGCCGCCCGGCGTTGTGCTGGTGCGCTCGCTTTTCGACGGCCTGGACCCCGGTGCGAACCTAAATCCCGGAAAGATCGTCTGAGGTCCGCTCCCCGACCTGAGAAACCGTCCCGGGCGGTGGGAGTACTTCCCAGCATGGGGGGACGAAACCGCGCGAGGCTCGACGTGCCGTGGGCGCGGTGGGGCCTGGCGCGCGCCCTGCGCGAGGTGATCCTGATCGGTTTTCTCGGCCCGGCGATGGACGCCTACACCCGCCGGCGGGTCTTGGGGAGAAAGCGGCTCGAGGATCTCGAAGCCCCCGTCGTCTTCGTCGCCAACCACTCCAGCCACATGGATACGCCGGCGATCATGCGGGCGATGCCCGGCCGGTGGCGCCGGCGCACGGCGGTTGCCGCCGCGGCCGACTACTTCTACCGCAAGCGCGTGGTCGCCCGTGCGGTGTCGCTGGTGTTCAACACCGTGCCGATGCAGCGCAACGGCGGTGGTCTCGAACCGAGCTCTGCCGCGCACCTGGGCGACCTGATAGACGAGCGGTGGAGCCTGCTGGTCTTTGCCGAGGGAACGCGCTCGCGCGACGGCAGCGTTGGCAGATTGCGCTCGGGCGCGGCGGTGCTCGCCGCCGAGCACGGCCTCGGCATCGTGCCGATCTTCGTGTCGGGCACGCGCCAGGCGATGCCTCCCGGTCGGAGGTGGATGGGTCGCGCACCGGGGCGTGGCCGCTCGCGCAGGCATCCGGTCGAGATCCGCTTCGGCGCCGCGATTCACCCCCGTCCGGGAGAGCACCGGACCGAGGTGATGGAGCGGGTGCGGCTGTTCTTCGCGGAGTCGGGCGCCAGCACCACGCCGAGCGACGGAATCGCCGCCGGCGAGGATCGCGCCGCCGCCGGTCAGCCGGCGTAGTGGCGCGCGTCTTTCTCACCGGTGGCAGCGGCTTCATCGGTGGCGCGCTCGCAACGCGGCTGCTCGAGCGCGGCGACGAGGTGGTCGCGCTCGCCCGCTCCGAAACGGCTGCCCGCACGCTCGCGGGACGGGGCGCCGAGGTGGCTCGCGGTCACGTACTCGATCAGGACGCGCTCGCCTCGGGGATGGCCGGCTGCGAGCTCGCCTACCACGTCGCCGGCATCAACACGCACTGTCCGCCGGACCCGAACATGCTCCTCAGCGTGAACGTGCGCGGCGCGGAGACGGCGGTGAGGGCCGCCGCCCACGCCGGTGTCGAGCGGGTGATCTTCACGTCCTCGGCGGCGGCCGTGGGAGAGGCCGCGGGCACGGTCGGCCACGAGGGCTCACCGCACCGGGGGTCATACCTCTCGGTCTATGACCGGTCAAAGCACGAGGGCGAGCAGGCCGCCTTCGCCGCCGGAAGGCGCGCCGGGGTGGAGGTCGTCGCGGTCAACCCCTCCTCGGTACAGGGTCCTGGCCGCTCGGACGGCAACGGCAAGATCGTGATCGACTACCTGAACGGGCGGCTGCGCACCTTCGTGGACACGCACATCAGCCTCGTGGACATCGAGGACTGCACCTCCGGTCACCTGCTGGCCGCCGAGCGAGGCCGCCCGGGGGAGCGCTACGTGCTCAACGGCGCCACGATCACCTCGGACGAGGCGCTCGAGATCATCTCCGCCCTGTCCGGGGTCCGGGAGCGCGTTCGGATGGTCCCGCCGGCACTCGCGCGGACCATCGCCGCGATCGGGGAGGGTGCCTACCGCGTCAGGCGCCGCACACCGACGCTGTGCCGGGCGCGGGTCCGCACGCTCCTGCACGGGCACCGGTATGACGGTTCACGCGCCACCCGGGAACTGGGCCTCGCGTACACCCCGGTCCCCAACACCTTTCGCCGGATGATCGAGTGGGCGGTGGCGGAGGGGCTGGTCACGCGCCCGATTCCGGGCCCGGAACGGGGGTCGCTCCCGTGAGACTCGGGCTTGGGATCCCAGGCCCGGATCGAGCCCTGCGCCCCTGAGGCTCGAGGCACGCCGGCGCCTTCGACGCCTTCTGCATCCCCTGTGTGCGTAACGCGTCGAGCGGTCTACGGAAACAGCCTAGGTGGCCCCGTCTCTGGGCGTTCGTCGCTGCCGGATTCCCAAAGCCGACCGAGCCCGGCAATACACTGCCCGCCGCGAACCCGATCTCGGAGGTTTCGGAATGGAAGCACGAGGATCAGCCGTGGAACAAAGTGACGCGCCTCTGGAACGAGGCCCGGCGGCCTACGTGGCGGAGTTCGTCGGCACCTTCGCGCTGGTCTTCTTCATCACCGCGGCCGTCTCCCTGTACGTGTCGCCGACGCCGCAGGGTGGCGCACCCCCGTTCATCGACTTCTCGGTCATCGGGTTCGTGCACGTGTTCGCGCTGTTCATGCTGATCCAGACGCTGGCGATCGTCTCGGGGGCCCACTTCAATCCCGCTGTCACCGTGGCCCTGACGGCGCTGCGGCAGATCCGCCCGGTGGACGCCGTGATCTACGTGGTCTCCCAGCTTGCCGGCGGCGTTGCCGGCGCGCTCGTCACGAAGGGGCTCATGAACGAGTTCAAGAACGCCGACGCCGTGAACTACGGGGCGCCCGTCGTGTCCGACAAGATCGGCGAGCAAGTGGGGCTCGGCATGCTCGCCGAGGGGCTTGGCACCTTTTTCCTGGTGTGGGCGATCGTCGGAGTCGCGGTCAACCCGCGCGCGGCAAAGGAGTGGGCGGCTCTCACGATCGGGGCGACGCTGGGGCTCGCGGTGATGGCGATCGCGCCGCTCACCGGCGGAGCCTTCAACCCCGCGCGGTCCTTCGGGC
>JACCUO010000161.1 GCA_013811765.1 Thermoleophilaceae bacterium
GTCTTGCCGATGTTCGGCTCGTTCCAGATCGAGTAGTAGGCCACCTTGCCGCGGTAGCGCTTGACGGCGGCGGCGGCAAAAGCGGCGAATTCGCTCGGCTTTGGCCTGAACGTGCAGGGCACCGAGCGGCAGCGGCTCGGAGACGCCGAGGTGAAGTAGGGCCCCGGACCGGTCACGGTCATCAGGACCTGCATCCCGTTGGCCCTCGTCAGATTGACGAGACGGTCGATCGGCGCCCAGTTGTACTTCGACGAGTTCGGGTTACTCGCCTGGAAGCCGGCCGGCTTCCGGCGGTCCCTCGGCGTCCGGTAGATCTTGTGGTAGATCACGTTCGTCCGGACGATGTCCACACCCAGCTCACGCACCTCGGCCATCGTCTCGGCCGGGTTTGTTGCCGTGGCGCCGAGCAGCCGGTCGTCCTGGAACATGCTCAGCTGCCCGGGGGCCGCGTTCGCGGCCTGCGGTGCCAGTAGGGCGGCAAGGGCGACCAGCAGCGAGCAGGCCCGCAGTCGGGAGCTCTTCGTGGTCTTGGTCCCCACCCGGGGGCGGGGGGTCGGGGCCTCGGAGCCCGTGGCAGATCGCATTGCAGTCGGCATGCTGTCCCTTCGTGGTCGGCGCCTCGCGAACGGCACGTCAGATGGCGAGGCGGTTGACGTTCTCCGATGTTACACACGCCCCGCCGGCGAAAGTTGCGGCGCGGGCGCCATCGGCTGCCGGGATGTACCGGCCGTGGTGAGCGCCGACTGGATCCGGGGCGGCCGGAAACCGTTCAGCGATAGAGGGGTGTGCGGGTGAAGTTGTCGCGGAGAACATTCCAGGCGGGTTTCTTTTGGCCGTCGTAGGTGAGGACGCCCTTGTGGTGGCGGGTGTTGCGGCCGGGCCCCGCAAGCGCACCGCCCCTCCAGCCAGGGTAGATCTCGAACTCGCGCAGGGTCCAGTGGATCGCGCCGGAGAGGAAGGGAAGGGAGTCCACCACGTTGAGCGTGTTGGCGACGTGAGAGGTCTGGAAGTCGTAGCTCCCCTTGTCGGTCGCCGGGCGCTCTGCCATGTCTGGACGGCCCTCGGCGCCGAACTCGGTCATCACGAGCGCGTGGGCGGGGTAGTTGTCGCGCATCTCGCGCAGATACGGCTCGAGTGTGGCGAACTCGGCGACCGGGGTGTACCACCCGAAGTACTGGTTGATGCCGATCATGTCGAAGCTCTGGTAGGTGAACTGCTCCGAGTAGCCGACGCCCGCCTTGACGTCCAGCGAGATCGGAACGGTGGGGTCGAGGTCGCGCGCGAGTTCGGCGGCAGTGGTGAGGAACAGACGGGTGGTGAGGTTGCCGTCCGGAGTGAACGTGAGCTCGTTGGCCACCGAGTGGGTGATCACCGACGGGTGGTTGCGGGCGGCAAGGACGGTGCGCCTGACCTGGGAGACGGCCCGGGCGCGGTCGAGTGGGAACCCGAGCAGGTTCGCGCCGTGGTCGCGCTGCCAGATCGGGGCCTGGTTCCAGACCATGATCCCGGCGCGGTCCAGCCGCTGGAGGAGCGCCTCGCTGAGGACATAGTGGGAGCGCGTGATGTTTGCGCCCACATCCTTGAGCTCCTGCACCATCGTGTCCATGTCGGAGCCGGTGAGGGCGGCGCCGCGGCCGGGCATGTCCTCGTGCATCGAGGCACCCCGCACGTTGATCTGGCGGTTGTTCAGATAGAGCAGGCCGCGCTTGACCTTCACCGAGCGCAAGCCGATCTGCTTATTGGCCACCTGCCAGGTCTTGCCGGCGTAGCTGACAGTCACCCTCGCCTTGTAAAGCGCCGGGCGCTCGGGGGACCAGAGCTTTGGGCCGGGCACCCTCAGGGCCAGCTTCTGCAGCCGGCGCTCTCCCCGGCGTGAGCCCCGTAGGGTGAACCGCTTCGTCGTCACCTTCCCGCTCGGGGAGCGGAGAGTCACCCGCATCACCGGTTGCAGGGCCGGCGTCTGACGCCCCTTGCGCCGAGGCCGCGGTGTGCGATCGGGTGGAAGCTTCGAGAGCATGCCGTCGAGCAGCACGCTCGCCTTGCACGCCCGCCCCGGCCCCCGGCAGCTCACATCGGAGAGCAGTCCGAGGTTGTTCACCAGGACCCGACCGCGCGGCACCAGTGTCACCGGCCGCACGATCCCGCCCCAGTTCCACCAACCCTCTGGGATCCGCGGGTCCTTGCGCGAGTCGACCTGCACCTCGAGCGTGTTGGTCTGCCCTGGGCGGAGCCCCTTCGCCGCCACCTCGAACGGGGTGTATGGGTCGATGGAGAGCCCTATCCGCCGACCGTTGAGGAAGACGGTCGTGCGCCGACGTGACTGCTCAAAGCGAAACGCCCATGAAAAATCCTTGGCGCGCGGTGCACGGAAGCGCAACCTGTACATCTTCGCCGTTCCCCCGAACAGCTCGGGGCGGGCGTCCGGGTCAAAGACCGAAGGTACCCGCACCGGCCGCCAGCCACCGCCGTCCTGGCTTGCCTGCGGGATCAACGGTCGCGGGGCGGTCGCACCGCCCTCTGGGCCCTCCTGTGGGGGCGGAGGCTGGGGCGCAGCGGGGTTCGCTGCGAGGTCGCGTATCTCCCAGATGCCGCTCAGGGGCAGCGGACGCGGCGGTCCCGCGCCGAGAGCGCCCGCGGGCACGCCAAGGCACGCCACGGAGACGCCCAACACCGTCCAGGTCTTCAACCCCAGCCTCAACACGACCACCCATAACCCGATAGGACCCCCAAGGTAGTGGTAACAACGGATCGCGCTTCCCGCCGGTTCACAACCTGGCGCCCTTATCATCGGCCCACTTGTCCAACGGAAAGCTCTCATCCGTGCTGCGAGGTCGCGACCGGGCCATCATCGGTGCGGTGATCCTCGCCAACGTGATCGTTGTCGTCGGTGTCGTGCTGCTCGCCAGATCGGATGACGGGGAGAACGGGCAAAACGACGCCACTGAACTCTCCCGGAAGCTTCCGCGGCCGGGGAGGGCTGTGGAGAACCGCGCGATTGGAGTGCGCATTCGCAAGCCCAGGGGCTGGGCGCACGAGCGCGCCGGCAACTCGCTGGTCCTTCGCAGCCCCGATTCGACCACGATTCTGTCGGTCTCGCTGCCGCCCGGCGCGACCAGCAGCGCCGGCGTGCTGAGAACGGCGCAGGCGGCGATCCGCCGGGAATACCGCCGGGTAAGGGTTACGCCCCAGTCCGGCCGGGTGGCAGACCTGCCGGCGGTCAGCGTCGCGATCTCCGCCACCAACCGGAAAGGGACACCGCTCAACATCTTCGTAGCGGCGGCCGAGGGCCGCAAGCGGGCTTGGCTCGTGCAGGTCTTCTCGGCCCCGGGAGCGAGAACCAAGCGCCTGGCGGAGGCCCAGGTGGCGATTGGTACGCTGCGCCTGTCGGGTTGACCCAGGCCTGCAAGGGAAATTTCGTAATCAGGTTGAGCCTGGCCCTTGCAAGGGAAAACCCGTAATCTGTGTTTCCCGTCGTCCGGCCGCGGGAATAGGTCGGGGGTAGCGGGAAAATTTTGCGGGCGTTTAAGTACGCCCGTTCTTTGCGGGGTTCACGGGGGCCGCGCTCATAACGGAAGACAGGGGAATTTCTTCATGCGCAGAATTACGGTAGGGGTCGTACTGATCGGATCTTTCGGGGCGCTATTGGCGCTCCCGCTGGTATCCACAGGCCAGGTAAACCTGGGTGACCAGCTCCGCAGCGGGGTCAACCAAACGCTGACCAACGCGAACACCGTGGCCGAAAAATTGCGGGAGGCGGAGCGCCTGCGTCGTGCGCTTGAGGCCGCAAGGCGCCGCGCCGCCACTCCGCGGGCTCCGAGCCCAGGACCGAGCGGTACGGCATACACCCCGCCGATGCACGGCACCAACCCCCACGGCCAGGGCACCGTCGCAACGCAGGACGCTCCCCCCTCGACCCTGCGTCCGCTGCCTCCTGACACCGACGGTGGCAACGGGGAGATCCTCGTGGCCGGCCGCTCACGCGGAGAGCAGAACGCGGACGGCTCCTACCACGGTCACATCACGATCGCCGCCCTGCTCGGCAAAGAGCTCGTGGGCGTGGACACCACCAACGGGCAGACCAAGGCCGGACCGCTCGATGCGATCCAGCAGGGCATCCTCACCCCGCTCTGCAACGCCACCTCACAGGGGATCTGCCTTACGGCGCTGACAGCCGACTCGGCCACGACCCCGACGGGATCGAACAACAAGTTCTCGGCCGCGACCGCGGGGGTGGGCGGCCCCACGGGCGTCAACGCCGGCATCGCGAGCTCAAACGGGAACATCAACCAGGACGCAAACTGCCAGAC
>JACCUO010000162.1 GCA_013811765.1 Thermoleophilaceae bacterium
CCTTCCAGGGCAACCGCGACGGCGACATGGGGAGCCGGCTCCAGGTAGGCGTCCATCTCATCATCAACGACGCGGCGGCGGTAGCTCAGCGCAGGCGACATGTCCCCAGCCTACAGCATCTCGCCCATCTACACTACAAATCCTCGGCTCACTACGCTACAAGTTCGCGGTGTCCTAGGCTAGGGCCGATGACCGGTGAGATCGTCAGACGGCGCGTGGTCGTGCACGGACGTGTCCAGGGCGTCTTCTTCCGCGACACTGCCCGCCGCGAGGCATCCCGTCACGGGGTGAGCGGCTGGGCTCGCAACACCCGGAAGGGACGGTCGAGGCCGTGTTCGAGGGTGAGTTCGAGTCCGTCGGGCGTTTGGTCGGCTACGCCGAGGAGGGACCGCCGGAGGCGCAGGTCGAGCGCGTCGAGATTTTCGAGGAGGAGGTTGAGGACCTGGCCGGATTTGAAGCCCGCTGAAGCGCGCGTTGCGCCCTGCCGCTCGCGGCACGTCGACGAGCGCGATCCGGCTGGTCGTAAGCGCGACATCACGGTGTGCGATCCTGGAGCGCGTGACCGAGAACGAGATCCGCGCACTCCTTGCCTCCATCCCGCCGTCGCCCTTCCTCGACAAGACACCCGGAACGGTCGCCGTGCTTCGGTCCCTGGTGGAGGAGGCCGGTGGCGACCCGGATGCGGTCGCGCGATGGGTAGAGGCGAAGGGCGGGCGCGTGGACAAGACACAGCGCTTCCAGCTGCCGGCCCTGGGGCCGAACTTCGGCCGCAAGATCTCCAACGGGAAGGTCTTCTACGTCGTGCCCACCGAGGCCCTCGCGGACTGATCCGCCTCGGCCATGATCCGCGCCGCGTTGTCCGGGCCGAAGAACTCGGGCGCCGGCATGCTTCCCTGCCATCACGCTCACGAAGCCATCCATGGCGCGCTCGTTGCCGTGGATGGCCCCCAGCGGGCGCAACCATTGGATAGCATATGCTCATGGCCCGGACCCAGACGCTGGTCCAGCTCAGCGACGAGCTCATCGCCCTGCTCGATCATCGGGCCGCCCGTCTGCGGAGGTCGCGGTCGGACTTGATCAGAGAGGCACTCGAGAGCTTTCTGGCCGCCGATGCGGAGGCGGAGGTGAGCCGCCAGATCATCGCGGGCTACGAGCGGATTCCCCAGGGCGACGATGGCCTCGACCCCTGGTCCGAGCGCGCCGCGGGCGACTTGATCGGCGAGGAGCCCTGGTGAATCGCGGCGAGATCTGGTGGGTGGAAGAGCCGGAGCTGGGTAGGCGACCGGCGTGCGTGCTTACGCGGCAGGAGGCGATCGCCGTCCTGCGGCGCGTCACCGTTGTTCCGGCCACGCGCACCCTGCGCTCGATTCCGACCGAAGTCGAGCTCGGCCCCGAGGATGGCATGCCGGACCGGTGCGCGCTCTCGCTCGACAACGTGCGCACTGTGCCCAAGGCGTTGCTTACGGAGCAGATCACGAGTTTGACCGCGGCCCGCATGCGCGAGGTCTGCACGGCCCTCGACCGCGCGCTCGGCTGCTAGCCCCGCATGATCCTCTAGAGCGCGCGCGGGCAGGTCGTGAGCTCCCATACCGGCGGGCCGGCCCGAGCGCTCAATCGGTGCATCAGCGCAAATTGCTCATGCTGCGGCGGCAACCTAGGCCCTTCACCGCGGCGGTGAGGCCATCAGCTCGACCAGGTTGCCGGCGGGGTCGTGCACGTAGGCCCTCGGCGAGTCCCAGTGCTCGGTGCGCGGCTCCGGCTCGGCGCCCGCCTCCCGGAGCGCGGCCAGCGTGTCGTCGTAGTCCTCGAGCACCACGGCAACGTGGCCGTGCGGGAGCGCCACCGGATCATCGACCCACATCAGGTGGATCTGCGTGGGACCGTTCTCCATCCAGGCCGCGCGCTCGGCAAGCGACGGCGGCGGGTCGACCCGCTTGAAGCCGAGCAGCGTCCAGAACGCCACGCACTCCTCGGCCTGCTCGCGGCGGAGCTCGAGTGTCACGTGCTGGACCATCGGAGTCGAAGCCTATTTGGCGCCTCCCCGTCACATCGATGCCGTTTCCATGGCCCCGCCGGCGGGTACCCACGACTGGTGAACCTCGAAGGCAGCGCAGTTCTCGTGACCGGTGCCAACCGCGGCATCGGCCGCGCGATCGCAAAGGAGCTGGCCGATCGCGGCGCAAACGTGCTGGCCGGCGTCCGGGTTCTCGACGCAGCGCACGCGATGGACGACGGTCCCTCGCTGAGCCCCGTGCACATGGACCTGTCCAGCCCCGGCTCGATCGAATC
>JACCUO010000198.1 GCA_013811765.1 Thermoleophilaceae bacterium
CGCGGACTTCGTGCGGGCGCTCGCGGCGCACCGTGGCGACCGGCCCGTGCAGGTGCACGTGAAGCTCGACACCGGAATGGGTCGGCTCGGGACGGATGACCCGATGGAGGCCCGCGGCGTGGCGGCCAAGGTGGCCGCCGCCAAGCGGCTACGGCTGGCGGGGGTGATGACCCATTTCGCGACCGCCGACGAGACGGGCGACGCCTACTTTCCCGCACAGCTCGAGCGCTTCAGCGCCTTCGCGGCCCGCATGCGCGCAGAGCACCCGGGGATCGTGGCCCATGCCGCCAACAGCGCCGCCACCCTGCGCGAGCCTGCCAGCCACTTCGACATGGTCCGCTGCGGCGTCGCTGTCTACGGCCTGGACCCGTTCGGGGAGGATCCGGCAACGCTCGAGCTCGAGCCGGCGCTCGAGCTCGAGTCCTACGTGGCCGCGGTCAAGCGCTTTCATCCCGGCCAGAGCGCGGGTTACGGCCGTCGCTGGAAGGCCACCGCGGCCACGTGGGTCGGGGTCCTGCCGATCGGGTACGGCGACGGCTGGCGGCGCGGGCTCACGAACAACTGCGACGTGCTGATCGGGGGTCGCCGCCGCCCCCTGGTGGGCACGGTGAGCATGGACAACGTGGCGGTTGACCTCGGGGTCAAGGCGGACGTGGCGGTCGGCGACCCCGCGATCCTGATCGGGACGCAGGGCGGGGAGCGCATCACCTGTGAGGAGGTGGCGCGCCGGTTGGACACGATCAACTACGAGATCACCTGTGGCCTTGGCCCGCGGGTGCGGCGCGCCGAGGTTCCGTGAGCGCCCCGGCGCTGACCCGGCGGCTCGCGGAGGCAGACTCGCTGCGAACCGTTCGCGAGGCTCTCACGGGCCTGCCAGGCGAGGCGTGGATCGTCGGCGGCGCGGTGCGCGACGCCATCCTCGGCCGTCCCCTCGAGCACGTCGACGTGGACGTGGTCGTTAAGGACGACGCGCAGGCCGCAGCCCGCGCGGTGGCTCGAGCCGTCCGGGGGCCCGTCTTCCCGCTCTCCGAAGAGTTCGGCGCCTGGCGCGCGCTCGACCGCGACCGTCAGTTCTCCTGCGACGTCTCACCACTCCAGGGCGAGACGATCGACGAGGACCTGCGACACCGTGACTTCACCGTGAACGCGGTCGCGGTCCCCCTTGAAGGCGGTGAGCCAATCGACCCGACGGGTGGCATCGCCGACCTCGAGGCGGGGGTGCTGCGCGTGCTCGGCCCCGGCGCCTACGCGGCCGATCCTCTGCGACCGCTCCGTCTCGTGCGCCTCTCGACCGAGCTCGGGCTGGCGCCGGACGCCGAGACCGAACGGCTGACCCGGGACGCGGCGCCGCGTCTCACGGAGCCGGCTCCCGAGCGGATCTTCGGCGAGCTGCGAAGGATCCTGATCGCACCGGGGGCGGCCGAGGGCCTCGAGCTTGCGGAGCGGCTGGGCGTGCTGCCAGCGGTGCTGCCCGAGATCGCCGCCTTGCGCGGTGTCGAGCAGAGCCGTTTCCACCACCTGGACGTCTACGAGCACACCCTTGAGGTTCTGCGCCGCCAGATCGAGCTCGAGGGGCGCCTGGAGGAGCTGTTCGGCGAGGCGGCCGGCCCGTTGTGGGAGCTGTTGAAGGAGCCGCTCGCGGACGATCTCACCCGCCTGCAGGCACTCAGGCTCGGCGCCCTCTTCCACGATGTGGCAAAGCCCGGCACCCGCGGGATGAGGCCCGACGGCCGCGTGACCTTCATCGGGCACGACTCCGCGGGGGAGGAGATGGCCGCAACTGTCTTTCGCCGCCTGCACACGAGCGAGCGGCTGCGCGGGTTCGTCGGGGCGCTCGCTCGTCACCACCTCGTGCCGGGGTTCCTCGTAAAGGAGCGACCCCTCTCGACGGGGGCGGTCTACGCGTACCTGAAGCGGTGTGAGCCCGTCGAGGTGGAGGTCACGGTGCTCTCCTGCGCCGACCGGCTGGCCACCCGCGGGGAGAATTCGGAGAAGGCGATCGCCGCCCACCTCGAGCTGGCACGCGAGCTGATCGAGCCGGCGCTGGCCTGGCGGGCCGCGGGCCCCCCGAAGCCCCCGCTGCGCGGCGACGAGCTCATGGCCGAGCTCGCGATGGAGCCGGGGCCCGAGCTGGGTGAGCTGCTGGAGCGCCTGGAGGAAGCCGCATACACCGGTGAGGCGGCCACCCGAGAGCAAGCGCTGGCGCTGGCGCGCCGGCTACGGCAAGATCTGCGGCGATGATCCGCGACTGCGCCGTCTACGAGCAGGGAAAGCGCCGTGAGGGAGTCCTCGAGCTCGGCGACGTCTTCGACCAGACCCACCGCGAGGACTCCTTCGTGTGGATCGGCCTCCAGGAGCCGGGCGCCGAGGAGTTCGAAACGGTCGCGCGCGAGTTCGACCTTCACCCGCTCGCCGTCGAGGATGCGATCAAGGCCCACCAGCGTCCGAAGCTGGAGGTCTACGGGGACACGCTCTTCGTAGTGCTGAAGACGGTCCGGTACGTGGATTCCAAGGAGGTGGTCGAGCTCGGTGAGATCCTCGTGTTCATGGGGGAGGGCTTCATCGTCACCGTGCGCCACGGGGAGGGAGAGCTGCACGGGGTGCGCGAGAAGCTCGAGCGCGAGCCCGAGCTGCTGCGCTGCGGGCCGGGAGCGGCACTCCACGCGATCATCGACAAGGTCGTGGATGACTACGTGCCCGCCCTCGCGGGCCTGCAGAACGACATCGAGGAGGTCGAGGCAGACGTGTTCTCGACGATCCGCAAGAGCTCGGCGCAGCGGATCTACCTGCTCAAGCGAGAGGTGCTCGAGTTCATCCGCGCCACCGCTCCGCTCGTTGAGCCGGTCAACCGGTTGGCGGGCGGCCACCACGCCCTCGTCCACCCCGACGTGCGCGACTACCTGCGTGACGTGCACGACCACGTCGTGCGGGTCCACGATCAGCTCGAGGGGTTCCGCGACCTGCTTACGAGCGTGCTGACCGCGAACCTGACCCAGGTCAGCGTGCAGCAGAACGAGGACGTCCGCAAGATCTCGGCGGTCGTGGCGATCATCGCGGTGCCCACGATGATCGCGGGCATCTACGGAATGAACTTCGAGCACATGCCAGAGCTCCGCTGGCTCTACGGCTACCCGCTGGTACTCGTAGTGATGGCCGGCGTCTGCCTGCTGCTCTACCGCTACTTCAAGCGCGAGGGGTGGCTGTGAACGACGGGGACTGCATCTTCTGCAAGATCGTGGCCGGCGAGCTGCCCGCGGAGCGAGTCGACGAGGACGGGCACACGATCGCCTTCATGGACATCAACCCCTGGACGCGTGGCCACGCCCTGGTGATCCCGCGCGAGCACTCGAGGAACCTCTACGAGGTCGGCGAGGACGACCTGGGCCACGTCGCAGTTGCCTCCAAGCGGCTCGCCCGGCGGATGCGCGACAGGTTCGGCTGCCACGGGGTGAACCTGCTCAACTCCTGTGAGCCCGCGGCCTGGCAGACGGTCTTCCACTTTCACGTGCACGTCATCCCGCGCTTCCGCGACGACCCCCTGCGCCTCCCCGGCAGCCCCTTGAAAGCCGAAGCGGCCGAACTGGCGGCGGTGGCGGCCGAGCTGCGCGACTGACGTTCGCCGGTCCCCGACTGGTAGCGTCTCCCGGCTGAATGGGAAAGGAAGAGAAGATTGAGATGGAGGGCGAGATCCTCGAGGCCCTGCCCAACACCATGTTCAAGGTGAAGCTCGACAACGACCACGAGGTTCTCGGCCACATCTCCGGAAAGATGCGGCGGCACTACATCCGGATCCTGCCGGGCGACCGGGTGAAGATCGAGCTTTCGCCCTATGACCTCGCCCGGGGGCGCATCACCTACAGGTATAAGTAGCGGCGGAGCAGGTGCAAGTAGCCGCAACTTTGCGCACTGAAGGTGTTCGTATCCCAGGTATGAAGAGAGCCCTAGCCACCGCCGCCGCCGTGCTCGCCCTGCCGGGCGCCGCCTCCGCGAAGGTGGTGGAGCTGGGCGCCGCCATTCCCTCCGCACAGATCAGCTGCCCGACCAACTGCCAGGCGCTCAGCCGCGTCACCGGCTACCAGTCACGCGCCGGTGCCCTGCGGGACCCCTTCCTGATCCGCCGGGCGGGCAAGATCGTGGCCTTCACGGTGCGCCTGGGAGATCCCACGCCGGAGCAGCTGCGGTTCTTTCAAGACGATCTTCGGCTCGGGCAACCGAGTGTGCAGGTTTCGGTTCTCCGCAGGGACACCCGCAGGAGAACGCGCACCGAGCACCGCCTCCTGGCTCAATCCGACGTGTTTCCGGTCAAGACCTACCTCGGCTCCGCGCCGACCTTCGTGCTCGACAAGCCGATCAAGGTCTCTCGCGGGACCATCGTCGCCCTCACCACCCCCACGTGGGCGCCCGCGCTGGCAGTGGGGTTGAAGCGCGACCACCTGTGGCGCGCGTCACGCCCGAAGGGTCGTTGTGACAACGTCAGCCAGAGGGCCCAGCTCGTGAGGCTCATGTCGATCAAGCCGTTCGGCTGCTCATACCTCACCGCGCGCCTCTACTACACGGTCACCTACGTGCCTGACAACAGGCCCCAGAGCTAAAAGCTTCGCGCTGCCGGCGGCAGCGCCTGAGCGCCGGGTCACGCTGAGCGCCGGGCCACGAGGAGATATCGGGTGTAGCCGAACAGGCGCGTCCGGTCTATCATCGAGGTGTGAGCCCTGACGGGTGGATTCTCGCATTTGGCTTTCGTGTGTTCTACGTGGGCCTCCTGATCGTCTGGCTCGTGTGGTTCTTCCGGCTGAGCGACGACGACGAGGATCCGCCCGACGATGGAGACGACGGCGGCGGCGAGCAC
>JACCUO010000243.1 GCA_013811765.1 Thermoleophilaceae bacterium
GCAGCTGCGCGACCGACGGCCCTAGACGGCGAGGGACGACTGGTCGCTGCTTGGGACGGCGAAGAAAGTGCGAGTCCGAGACCCAACCTACCGACCGTCAGGCAACAGCAGGCTCGCTCGACGCCGCTTCCGTGGACGGATCCGTCGGGGCCTCACTGGCAGGGACATCGTCCTCAGCGAAGTAGTCCAAATCGATCCGCTTCACGTGGTGCTCCTCTCCGTCGCTATATGCCGCAAGGACGGGTCGCATCAACGCCTGGTAGTCGGGGACCGCCATCGGCTCATTCTGCCGCAAACCGCCAAGGTGGTCCCCAAGGACCCATCTTCGGGGACCAGCATTCCAACTGTCTCCTGCCAAAGAGCGCCGTTTGGAGGGAAAAACGAAGCGCCCCCGGCAGGATTCGAACCTGCGACCTAGGGATTAGAAGTCCCTCGCTCTGATCCACTGAGCTACGGGGGCCGACGCCAATCATCCCCCCTTGACGGGGCAGGCGCGCAAGTGCCCCGAAAGTTCGGGCGCGAGCCCTGGCGGTAAGCCGCGACCACGGAGCTTCTGAATCGGGACGGCCGGATTTGAACCGGCGGCCCCCTGCTCCCAAAGCAGGTGCGCTACCAGGCTGCGCCACGTCCCGAGGTGGGCCAATTCTAGGGCCCGCGACCGCAGGTACGTCATCCCAAAGCGGATTGTGAATTTCTTGTGACAGTCGCGCGACAAGTTCGACCTCTGAGTTGGCGAGACTTGACGGCGGGTATCGAGCGTCGTAAGTTCGAGCAGGAGGGTCCGAGAAACCGCCTCATTCGCAGCTCGAGGCGTGGCTCTTGAAACGGCCGGGGGACTTCGGTCGGGGGGAACCGCTCGGGCCATGGCGGGTTGACCAAGCGTGAAATGGGGAGGTTTCGATGGCCGGGCTCGCGGACCACGTGCTGGGAGGCACCGACCACGGCGGCCTCCCCTTTCATCCAGCCTGCGCGGTCTGCCGCCAGGCACGGCTGGCCGGGACTCTGCCGGATGGCTCCTTGTTCTCCGGTCGCACGAAGGCGGGCCTCGCCGCCGGCCTGATCGCCGCGGCCACCTTCGCCCCCGCCTCGGTGGCGCTCGCCGGCCCTGACTTCGTTCTGGAGCCCACCGAACAGGGAGCGGATCCGACCCCCGAGCCCGAGGACGAGCCCGAGGCCGACGGCGGCCCGGTCGACGAGCAGGAGGCTTTGGCCCCGCCTGACGACCTCGACACCCTGCCGGGTACGGGCTCCGTACCGCCGGGCAAGCCGGGCGGCTCTCTGCCCCCCGCTGGGGCTCCCGGCTCCGGTCCTCCGACACAGACGCCCGCGGCCACTGATCCGACCCAGGTGAACGGTGTGGTGCCGGGCGCGTCCGTGCCCGTGGTGCCGCCGGTCAACCTGCTCACCCCCGGCACGACCCAGCCCGCAAAACCGCCGAAGCCGGACAAGCGACACGCGCCGGGTGGTGCCGAGTCTCCAGGCGCCCGGGATAAGGCACCAGGGCCCCCCGCGCCGGTAGCGGCGCCCGCGCCGCGGGCGGCCCCGCAGAATGCCGCGGCTTCCGGCGCCGCCCAGGTCGCCCCCAACCCGCCCGTGACGGGTGCCGCTACCGGTGCCGAGGGTCCCTCTCCAGCCGCATCCGCCTCCGGCATCCACGTGGTCCAGCGGGGCGAGTCACTGTGGTCGATCGCGAAAGGCCTGGCAGGGCCTGGGGCCTCCAACGCCGAGATTGCCTCGCTGGTCAACCGTCTGTGGGAGCTGAACGCCGACAGCATCGGAACCGGGGACCCGGACCTGATCGCAGTCGGTCAGAAGCTGCGATTGCCAGGCTGACGGACCGGCCCGGCGATCGACAGAAACCAAGGAAGCGAAGGGCGGAGACCTCTCAGGCCCGCTCGGCCTCCACGCGGTTGTCGTTGAAGATCGGGGCGTTCCCGAGCCGGGTCAGCTCCTGAGAGGTGGTGGCCTGGCCCCCGATCCCGCCTTCGTAATCCCCACTCCACCACCCCATCGGCGCGACCAGCACGCCTGGACGGGCATCGTCGGACACCTGGGCCGGGCAGATGAACGAGCCGCGATCGTTGAAGACACGCGCGCGGTCACCGTCTGAAAGGCCGCGCGCCGCGGCATCAGAGGGATGGACGACCACGAAGGGCTCGGGCTGTGCGCCGTGCTGGCGCGGCTGGTTTGCGAAGGTCGAGTTGAGGAAGAGGTGGGTCTTCGGCGTGATCATCGCCAGCGGATAGCGCTCGGCGAGCGCCTCGTCGGCCACCTCGGCCGGCGGATCGTAGTGGGGCAGCGGGTCCACGCCGGCATCGGCGAGCCAGGCGGTCTCGAGCGTCAACCGGCCGTCCTCACTGCTGAATCCTCCCTCCGCGTGCGGGGCCGCGCCCTGCCCGAGCTCCACCTTGGCAAATCCCCGCGAGCGCAGCTCCTCCAGCCCGATGCCGCCGGGCGACCCCTCGAGCATCGTTTCGAGCAGCTGCTCGTCGGTTTCCGCGAAGCAGGGGTCCTCGAGTCCCATTCGCGAGGCGATCAGCCGGAAGGCCTCCGTGTTCGGTTTGGCCTCCCCGAGCGGCTCGATCGCCGGCTCGCTGAGTGTGTAGTAGTGGTGGCCCCAGGAGAAGACCAGGTCGAGGTGCTCCAGCTGGGTCGTGGCAGGCAGCACCACGTCCGCGTGGGCGGCGGTATCGGTCATGAACTGCTCGAGCACCACCGTGAAGAGGTCCTCGCGGCGCAGCCCTTCCAAGACCCGGGTCTGGTCGGGCGCGATCTGGGCGGGGTTCGAGTTCCAACAGACGAGCGCCGCCACCGGCGGGTCGAGCTGCGGATCGGTGAGCGCGCCCCCGACCTGGGACATGTTGATCTGGCGCACCTCGCCGGGGCGCAGGTCGGTGCGCTGGGCATCCGCGATCGGGACCGCCGAGGCGGTGGCGGTGGGGATGTAAGAGCACCCGCCACCCTCGCGGCGCCACGCGCCCACGAGCGCGGGCAGGCAGGCGATCGTCCGGTAGG
>JACCUO010000309.1 GCA_013811765.1 Thermoleophilaceae bacterium
TTCACGCCCTGGGCGAGCTCGATCGGCACCGAGAGGTCATAGATCGCGGCGAGGTGAAAGACCGTGCGCACGTCTCCGCGGAGACGCTCGTACTCGCCGTCCTCGAGACCCAGCCGACGGTCGGTGATGTCCCCGGGCACCACCTCCACGCGCGCGGAGTCGATCGCGGCTGCGGCCTCCCTGCCGGCGTCGAGCATGCGCGGCTCGACCAGGGCGATCACGGAGGCCTTCGGGTCCTGCTCAAGCAGCAGCCCGACCAGCCGGCGGCCGATGAAGCCGGGAAACCCGGTCACGAGTGAGAGTGCCATCCCGGGTTCCTACTTGATTTGGGCCGCGGAGATCGAGCCGGCGCCCACAGTTCTCGGTTTGCCGCGTTCTGATCCCGGTTGTGGGTCCCTGAGACCCACAACCGGGATCACAAAGAGAGGGGCGCCCCGCATTCCCGCAAATTGCGGCTCTCGCGGCCGGGCCGCCCTGAAGTTCAGACCGCCGCCGGGACCTCGGCCGGCGTCCCCGCCGGCGTCCCCGAAACGCCCGCACCCGGCACCGCACGCCCCGTGCTGTTCCAGTCGCGGAAGGTGCCTCGGTAAAGCGCCTGCACGACCCAGACGAAGTAGATGCCGGCGGGAACCGCGAGCCAGTCCACCACGAAGCCGTGCGCGTCGGCCGCGTACCTGCCGGTGGTCACGTAGTAGGCATACGCGCCGTGCATCAGCGCACAGGTCGGGAAGATCACAGCGAGCGCGATGCCGGACACCGACCAGCCGCCGAGCGGTTTCCTGTTGGCGAGCTGGGTGCGCACCAGGTAGAAGCCGATCGTGGAGTAGACGAGCACGAGCAGCAGGTTCGGCAGCGCGCTCGGCAACGCGGCAAGGCTGATCCCCGAAGCGCCGGCGACGATCGCGAGCATGACTCCCAGGTAGATGCCGGACGCAAAGGGGATCGTGGCGACCCACCCGGGAGTGCCGGAGACAAAGCGATCGCCGCGTCCGCCGAAGAACGCCTCGAGGCGCAGCAGGAACCAGATCACGCCCGCCGGGAACCCGACGAGGACGGCCGCGAGGTCGAATGCTCCGCCCGCACGGCCCTCCCCCAGGATGTGCACGCCGTGCACGAGATGGTGTGCCCCGCAGGTGGACGCCATCGCTATCCAGGCCGCACTGGCATGCGAAAAGCCCATCGTGCGCCAGTTGCGGCGCATGTCGAGCGCCGCCATCACGGCTACCCCGTTGTAGACCAGCCCGAGCACGACGTTGAGGAAGCCGAGGCTGGTGACGGTCACTGGATCCTCGCGGAAATGCCGATCTGGCGCATGAACTCGCGGACCAGCAACGGGTCGCCGAGGCCGGGGCGAGTTCTGGCGTTGAACCCCTCGAGCTCCAGGCGCTCGGGCTCCATGGGGCGGCCGAAGAAGTAGCCCTGGACCAGCTCGCAGCCGAGCTCGCGCAGCTCGACCGCCTGGTCCTCGCGCTCGACGCCCTCCGCAACCACGGTCATCCCGAGCCCCTCCGCCAGCGAGAGAAGCGCTGTCACGATCGCTCGCGAGACATCTCCCTGCCGCAGGCCGCTGACGAATGTGCGGTCGAGCTTGAGGATGTCGAGCGGCATGCCGCGGAAATGGGCAAGGGAGGTGGCGCCCTTCCCGAAGTCATCGAGCGCAAACCGCACACCGCGGGAGCGCAGGTCGAGGAGGGTCTTGCGGATGCGTTCCGGCTGCAGCGCCACGGTGGACTCCACGAGCTCGAGGACCAGGCACTGGGCTGGCAGCCCGGCGTGCCGGAGGGTCGAGTCGACGCTATCGGCGAAGTTGCGCTGGGCCAGCTGGGCCGGCGAGATGTTCACGGACACCGAAAGCTGGTGCCCGGCGCGGCGCCACTCCGCGCCCTGGCGGCAGGCCTCCTCGAGCACCCACTCCCCGATCGGCAGGATCAGGCCGTTCTGCTCGGCGAGCGGCACGAAGTCCGCGGGGGGCACGACGCCACGCTCCGGGTGGTGCCAGCGCAGCAGCGCCTCGCATGCAACGACCTGGCCGTCGGCCAGGGAGACGACCGGCTGATAGACCAGGCGCAGCTCCTCGCGCGGGAGTGCGTCGCGGAGCTCCCGCGCCAGCTGCAGCCGCTCCGTGACCTCCTCGCGCATCGCGTTGTCGAAGAGCTCTGAGCGCCCGCGGCCGGCCTCCTTCGCGCGGTACATGGCGGTGTCCGCCTCTCGCAGCAGGCGCTCCGGCGTGGGACGCTCGTCCGGCCCCGCCACCACCATCCCGACGCTCGCGCCCACGAGCACCTCCTCCCCACCCGCGGCCAGGGGCAGGGTGAACGCATCGACCACACGGGCGGCCAGCACCTCCGCCCGCGAATCGCCGGGGAGGTCCTCGGCGATCACCACGAACTCGTCGCCGCCGAGTCGGCCCACCGTGTCACCCGCGCGCACCGTCTCGTCCAGGCGGTGCGCGGCTGCCGCGAGCACGGCGTCGCCTGTCTCA
>JACCUO010000328.1 GCA_013811765.1 Thermoleophilaceae bacterium
GCGTGGCGGCGAGCGTGTAGGCCAGGCCCGCCATCGCCAGGAAGAGCCCGGCAACCGGGCTCGATATCGCGCACAGCACTCCCAGGATCGGCGCCGGCAGACGCCGCCTTCGCTGGAGGGCCAGGGCGGCGGCCACCCCGAAGGCGATGCCCAGCGCAAACGGGAGTCGGTTGGTGGCGAGCAGGCTCGCCGAGCCCACGCCGAACCAGATCGTGCCTGCCCGGGCGGCGCGCGGCCCGAAGTGTCCGCGTGCGAGCTCGGTGAAGGCGGCCGTGGCCGAGACGGCCGACAGGGCCGCCATCGGCTGGGGGCCGAGGAGCCATCCGAGCGGCGGGGAGAGAATCGAATAGGCGGGCGTGTGGTGGCCCCCGTACCACTGCCCATTCCAGATCGTGAACCCCTCGCGACCGAAGAGCTCCGAGCGGAAGATGTGCGCAGCGAGGTCAGGCGAACGGGGCTTGAGGACCAGATAGACGACGGCGAGCAAGGCCGCGATCAACGTGGGGGCGATCCGCCACCCGTCCGGTCGGCGCGGCCCGGACGTGCGGGAACGCGCCTCCTCGGGCGGCTCGGCTGGGGCGGGCGTCGCGGCCTTGTGCGGGCGGGATCGCGGCGGCGCCGCGACTGAGAACGCGGGGCGCGGCACGAGGACAGGCTAGCGGGGTGGCCCGGACCCTAGGAGCTCGGTGGCACGATCCTCAAAATGCGATCGTCTCCCTCCCTCGGGCTGCCACGCCCGTCGGTGTTGTTGGTGAGGGCGTAGATCGCTCCGTCAGGGCCCTCGACGACCGTCCGCAGCCGTCCGAAGCGCCCCTGGAAGAGCGGCCTGTCGCCGCTCACCTTCTTGCCTTCGAGCGAGACGAGGCGAAGCTGCTCACCTCGCAGCGCGGCGAGCAGGAACGCGCCCGTCCACTCTGAGCCCGGCTTGGAGACGAAGGTCGCGCCCGAGGGCGCGATCACCTCCTCGTAGTCCACTAGAGCAGGCTCGAACCGAGGCGCGCCGTCATCGCCCTGGGCCTCCGGCCAACCGTAGTTGGCGCCGAGGCGGATCAGGTTGACCTCGTCGTTTGAGTCCGGGCCGAACTCCGTGGCGAACAGGCGGCGCGTACCCGGTTGCCAGTCGAACCCCTGCACGTTGCGGTGCCCGAGGGAGACGATCTGCGGCCGGCCCCCATTCTCGCGGAAATCGCGCAGGCGCAGCATCTTTCCGTTCAGGGAGCCGCGATCCTGGGACAACGCGGGGTTGCCCGCCTCGCCGGTCGAGACATAGAGCAGCCCATCGGGCCCGAAGTGGATCCGGCCTCCGTCGTGGATCGGGCCGGCCACGAGCCCGTCCAGAACAATCGCTTCCTCCACGAACCGGCCTCCCTCGAAGCGGTGGCGGACCACCTCGTTGCCCGAGCCTGTCGTGCGGTAGAGGTAGACGAAGCGGTTGCGCTCGAAGCGGGGGTCCACGGCGAGCCCGAGCAGCCCGCCCTCACCGATGGCCTCCACGTCCACCTCGGCCACCGGCTCGGCCCGGAGCTTCAGCTCTGGCGTGAGCAGCCGCACGCGGCCGGGGCGCTCGGTCACGAGCGCGCTCCCGCCGGGCAGGAAGGCGATCTCCCACGGCGCTTGCAGGCCCACGGCCACGGTCTTCACTCGAGGCTCGCCATCGGCGCGCTTGGGAGCAGGATCACGCGGTGCGGTCTCCGTCGCCGGACGCGGCGGTGACGGCGCGTCGCCGGGCTCGTCGTCCGAGCCGTCACAGCCGGCGAAGGCGAGACCGAGGGCCACCGCGCAGGCCGTCGGCCGGGCGGCCATCCGTAGAGAGCGCAGCATCACTCCATCTCGCTCGCGGCAGGCTCGCCGGCCAGGAAATCGGCGGCGACACCCACGAGCTCGGGCCGGTCCAGCCACGTCCAGTGACCGGCGTGGTCGATCATCTCGAGCCGGGGCTCGCCGCCAATGGCCTCGGCATACGCCGGGCCGAACTCGGCGGGAATGTAAGGGTCATCCGTCGGCCAGAGGATGAGGGTGGGAGCGGTGATCCCGCCGAGCTCGCGACCGGCGCGTTCCAGCACTTCGGGCGGTGCCGAGCGGTAGAGCTTGAGGATCGCGCGCTGGGTGCCGTGATCGAAGTGCCGGTAGGCCGAGTCGAGGAAATCGTCGGGCATGGACCCGGGAGCGAAGTTCGCCTCGCGAAGGGCCCGTTTCATGGTGAAGCGCGTCGTGAACCCCATCACCATCTCCCCCACGAGCGGGGTGCGCCACAGCCGGGCGATGCGGTGCCAGCGGTAGCCGGGCAGCAGCGGGAGCGAGCTGAACAGGACCAGCCGTTCCAGCCGCTCGGTCAGGCGCTGGGCGATCGCAAGCCCGAGGGCGCCGCCCCAGTCGTGCACGACCAGGGAGAACCGCTCGAGCCCGGTGTGGTCGAGAAAGGCTTCCAGGAAGCGGTCGTAGCCGGAGATGGAGTAGTCGAAGTCGGCCGGCTTTCCAGACCGACCGAAGCCGGGTAGGTCGAGGGCGACGCCCCCGCACATGTCGAGGAAGCGCAGCCAGATGTCCGAGTTCGCCGGCACGCCGTGCAGGAAGAGGACCGGGACGCCGTGGGCGTCGGGCTCGGCGCGCCGCCAGAAGGTCTCGACGCCGCCTATGAGAGCGCTGTGCTCGGTAGCCGAAGCCATGCCGGGCGCCATCCTCGCAGCCCGGCAATCCTCTCGCGGCGAACGTGGCTACGC
>JACCUO010000009.1 GCA_013811765.1 Thermoleophilaceae bacterium
CTCTGCCTGCTCGCGTCGATGGTCATCGCCGTGATCAAGCTTTGACGATAGCCGACTCCCCGGCCCGTCGGTGGGCCTCCTCGATCGGCTTCACCCACAACTCCTCGACCAGGATCGTGATCATGGACAGGATCGGGACCGCCACGATCAGCCCCACGAACCCGAACAGCTGACCCACCACCAGCACCCCGATGGCGATCACGGCCGGGTGGAGGTTCACGGCTCGGGCCATCACCATCGGGATCGTCAGGTTGCCCTCGATCTGCTGCACGAGGATGTAGACGAAGATCACGAGCAGGGCCTTGCCGGGCGAGTCGGTAAACGCGAAGAGCACCGGCGGGATGCCGCTCGCGATGGCCCCGAAGTAGGGGATCACCGAGAGCAGCGCGGTGAGCACCGCAAAGAAGATCGCGAACTCGAGCCCGATGATCGAGAGCCCTATGTAGAGCAGCACGCCGGAGAGCAGCATGTCGATCGCGACCCCGCGCATCCAGCCAAGCCACGAGGTCTGCAGGCGTCCCATGATGTGGTCCACCCGGACCCGGTGGGGCGGCGGCACGAGCCGGCGGATGCCGTCCACCAGGGGCTCTGGCCTGATCGCGATGTAGTAGGCCACGATCAGCATGATGATCAGCCCGCCCAGGACGCCGGCCACACTCAGGCCGATCGAGGTGATCGGCCCGATCAGGCGCGCGGGATCGTCCGTGTAGCCCTCCGTGAAGTTCTGCACGCTGTCGGTGATCTCCCGCGGGTTGGCGCCCGTGACGTCGTGGATGCTGTCGCGAAGGTCCTCGGTGATCTGCGGCACGTTGTCCACGAACTCGTTGGTCTGGTCGATGAACGGTGGGATGATCAACGCGATGGTCCCGACAAGGACCGACACCGCTGCCAGCAGCGCGACCAAAGTGCCGATCGCCCGCGGGACCTGCCACCGCTCGAGCTTCGAGGCCGCCGCGGACAGCCCGATGGCGATGATCACCGTGATCAGCACGGCGAGCAGCAGCGTCAGCAGCTCGCGGAAGAGCAGGCCGAGCACGAGCAGCCCGGCGGCCAGGAAGACCGTCCGGTAGGCCACGGAGCCCGGCGGCCGGTCCTGGGGGTGCGCGGCTTCCATGCAGGCTTCTTACCCGCACTGGCCTGGATTAGTGTTGTTCGGCGACGGTGTGTCGAGCCGGATGGGGTCAGTTCCCGGCTTCGGATTGCGCGGAGGACGTGGACCATCCAATCGCTCTATGTCAGCGGTTGGATGGTTCAGGTCCCCGCGCGCCGAGAAACGCGGAGCACTTCGCCCCCCCTTGGGACGGTAGCCCTGGCGCGTCACGGCACCCCTCAGGCGGCGAACAGCGTGAGGTCGGGCACGCGCTCGCCCCGCAGGGCCGCGGGGTCCACCTCCACACAGCCGATTCCCCGCGACTCCGCGAGGACCCGCGCCTGGGGCTTGATCTGCGCGGCCGCGAGCACGCCGCGGCAGGCGCCAAAGCCAGGCTCCTCGGTGATCCGCTCGAGGTAGCGGGTGAGCTGCTCGACCGCGTCGATCGTGCCGACTCGCTTTATCTCGACAGCCACCCACCCGTCCCCTGCGTCCCGGCACATGAGGTCCACCGGTCCGATGTCGGTCGGCCACTCTCGCCGCACCAGGCGAAAGCCCTCACCGCAGTGCGCCGGGGCATCCGCCAGCAGTTCCTGAAGCTCCCGCTCGACGCCCTGCTTCTCGAGCGCGGCGGCCTCGCCCATGTCGTGGGTCACGTCCGACAGCACCTCCAACACCTGGATGTCCAGCCGGTCCTCGGTCGAGCCCGCGCGCTTTCGCACCACGATCCGGCCGGCCTCCTCCTCGATCACCGTCGGTGGGGTCATCCAGTTCTGGGGCTTGAACCCACCGGTGTCCGCGTGCACCATCACCGAGCCGTCCGACTTGATCGCCAGCAGGCGTAGGGCCTCAGGCAGGCGGGTCCTCAGCCGGCCGGAGTAATCGATGCAGCAGCGGGCGACGATGAGGCGCACTTGCTGGACCGTACGCAGGGTGGCGGACGGTGGTGCCAGGGTGGGGCCAGGACGCCCAGGGTGCACAATGGTCCTATGCACGAGTCACTTCGCGGACAGCTCCTGATCGCGGCGCCCCAGCTCACCGACTACTTCCGGCGCACGGTTGTGCTCGTGATCGAGCACACCGAGGAGGGGGCGATGGGCATCGTGCTCAACCGCCGCACCGAGGCGGAGGTCATGGAGGTGGTGCCCTCGCTCGCCGAGCTCACCGACGAGGACGACGTCGTGCACGACGGCGGTCCCGTGGAGCCCGACTCCGTCCTTGCGCTCGGGGACTTCGTGGACCCGGGCGAGGCCGGCAAGCAGGTGGCGGGCAGCCTCGGGCTGCTCGACCCCGACCGACCCGAGCCCGAGCTACGCCGCCTGCGCGTCTTCGCGGGCTACGCGGGCTGGTCCCCCGGGCAGCTCGACGCCGAGCTGGCGCAGGACGCGTGGATCGTGACTCCCGCCCGGCCCGAGGACGCCTTCGCGCCCGATGACCTCTGGCGCGACGTCGTGCAGCGCAAGGGAGGCAGCTT
>JACCUO010000015.1 GCA_013811765.1 Thermoleophilaceae bacterium
GCGCTCAGCCGCGGCGCATCAGCCGTCCCACGGCCCCCATCAGCTCCTGGGTGCGGTCTTCCTGCAGCTTGGCGTCCTCGGCTCCGATGACGCAGGTGCGCGCATGATCGTCGAGCAGGCCGAGCGCAACCTTGTCGAGAGCTGCCTGGATGGCGGAGATCTGGGTGAGGATGTCGATGCAGTAGCGATCACCGTCGACCATTCGCTGGATCCCCCGAACCTGGCCCTCGATCCGAGCAAGGCGGTCGGTGAGCTGGTCCTTGGTGGCGGAGTACCCGCGGACGGGCGGCGCGGTCGTGCGTGGGACCATGCGCGAACTATACCAGTACCCCCTAGGTGTTTGCTACGATGTGTCCGACGCTACCCCCCACCCGTACCCGAAGGGACCCATAGATGAGAAACAACGGTGGACCATGCACTGTCGACTCCGTGGCGGTGGCGCGATGAGCACCGGCGCAACCCATGCCGAGCACCTGGAACTGCCGGTCGTGGGCATGACCTGCGCGTCCTGCGCCAACCGGGTCGAGCGCAAGCTCAACAGTCTCGAAGGCGTCCAGGCCACCGTCAACTACGCCACCGAGCGCGCAACGGTGGGCTTCGATCCCGCACGGGTCGGCACCGAGGACCTGCTCGGCGCGATCGAGGCCGCCGGCTACCGCGCCGGACCCCCTGATTCTGCGAAGGATCCGGCATCCACTGAAGACCCCGACCGGCACGTGCACGACCTGCGCCTGCGCGTGGTCGGCTCGGCGGTCCTGTCGCTGCCGGTCTTGGCTCTGTCGATGCTCCCGGCGCTCCAGTTCGAGTTCTGGCAGTGGCTGTCGCTCAACCTGGTCACGCCCGTCGTCTTCTGGGCGGGCTGGCCGTTTCACCGTGCCGCGTGGCAGAACCTCAGGCACGGCACGGCGACGATGGACACGCTGGTCAGCGTCGGGACGCTGGCGGCCTGGGGCTGGTCGGTCGTGGCGCTTTTCTTCCTGGGCGCCGGAGAGCCCGGCATGCAGATGCCGATGCAGTTCGTTCTCGACCGTAGCGCGGGCACGGAGCACATCTACCTGGAAACCGCGGGTGTCGTGACCACGCTGATCCTTGCCGGGCGTTACTTCGAGGCGCGCGCCAAGCGGCGCGCCGGCGCGGCACTCGAGGCGCTGCTCGAGCTCGGCGCCAAGGAGGTCGCGGTCGTCGACGCCGATGGCGGCGAGCGGCGCGTGCCGGTCGAGCAGCTACAGGTCGGCGACCGTTTCGTCGTTCGCCCAGGCGAGAAGGTGGCCACGGATGGCATCGTGGTGGAGGGCAGCTCCGCCGTCGACCAGTCGCTGCTCACGGGCGAGTCGGTGCCGGTCGAGAAGCAGCCCGGAGACGAGGTCGTGGGCGCGAGCGTAAACGCCGGCGGGCGCCTCTTCGTCGAGGCGACCAGGGTGGGCGCCGATACCGCGCTGGCGCAGATCGGCCGCCTGGTGACCGCTGCCCAGACGGGCAAGGCGCCGGTGCAGCGGCTCGCCGATCGCATCAGCGGTGTCTTCGTGCCGGTGGTGATCGCGCTGGCCCTCGCCACGCTCGGGTTCTGGCTCGGCACTGGCGCCGGCGCGGCTTTCGCATTCGGGACGGCGGTCTCGGTGCTGATCATCGCCTGCCCTTGCGCACTCGGACTGGCCACGCCGACCGCCCTGCTCGTCGGCACCGGCCGTGGTGCCCAGCTCGGCATCCTGATCAAGGGACCCGAGGTGCTCGAGTCCACCCGCCGCGCGGACACCGTGGTACTCGACAAGACCGGCACCGTGACCAGCGGTGAGATGGCGCTCGTCGACGTGATTACCGTGGGTGGCACCGATCGCGACGAGGCGCTGCGAATCACGGGTGCACTCGAGCACGCGTCCGAGCACCCGATCGCCCGGGCGATCGCCGATGCAGCCGGAGGCGAGCTGGGCACGCTGCCGGGGGTCGAGGACTTCCTCGGCCATCAGGGGCTCGGCGTCGAGGGTCAGGTCGAGGGCAGGCGCGTGATCGCGGGGCGGCCCTCGCTGCTTCGCGAGCGGGGAATCCCGCTCACGCCTGCGCTCGATGCCGCCCGCCGCGCGGCCGAGCGGGACGGGCGGACCGCGATCGCTGTGGCCTGGGATGGCGCGCCCCGCGCAGTGCTCGTCGTGGCCGACACGGTCAAGGCCACGAGCCCGGAGGCGATCGAGCGGCTGAAGGGCCTCGGTTTGCGACCGGTGCTGCTAACCGGAGACAACGAGGCCACGGCCAACGCGGTCGCCGCCCGGGTCGGGATCGACGAGGTGATAGCCGAGGTGCTGCCCGGCGAGAAGGCCGACGTGGTCGCCCGCATGCAGGCCGAGGGACGGGTGGTGGCGATGGTGGGCGACGGCGTCAACGACGCCCCCGCGCTCGCGCAGGCCGACCTCGGGTTGGCCGTCGGCACCGGCTCCGACGTGGCCATCGAGGCGTCCGACCTGACGCTGATCTCCGGCGACCTGCGAGCCGCGGCCGACGCGATCCGCCTCTCGCGCAAGACGCTGAGCACGATCAAGGGCAACCTGGTCTGGGCCTTCGCCTACAACGTCATCCTCATACCGGTCGCGATGCTCGGTTGGCTGAACCCGCTCTTCGCCGGCGCGGCGATGGCCCTCTCGAGCGTGTTCGTGGTCAGCAACTCGCTACGGCTGCGGACCTTCAGGGCCGAGCGAAGCGGTCTCTGAGCAGCGGGACCTCGGGTACTGGGTCGCTACCGCCCGCCGGGCTGGGGGAACTGGGCACCCACGAAGGCATCCCACATCCGGTCGGTGAGCAGCGCGCGCAGTCCCATGATCACCCGCGCCGACGGAGTGACGGGGTAACGGGCACGCGGCCGGCGGCTCGTAACCGCCCGCTCGATGGCCTTCGCCACGGTTTCTGGACCGCCGCCGAGCCGGGCTGTCGGACCCTCGTATGCGCCGACCGTGGACGCCGCCACCATCTGGTTGAACTCACCGTACGGACCCTCGTCAACGGTGCCCGAGTTGAGCGCGCCGACCGCGGTGGAGGCGAACTCGGTCTTGATCAGGCCGGGCTCGATCAGCGCCACGTCGATTCCGAAACCTCTGACCTCGAAGCGCAGGGCGTCGCTGATTGCCTCCACCGCGTGTTTCGTGGCGTGGTAGATGCCGCCCCCGGGGAACGTGAGCTTCCCCCCCATCGAGCCGACGTTCACGATCCGCCCGCTGCGCTGCGCGCGCATGCCCGGCAGAACGAGCTGGCTCATCCTGATCAATCCGAAGACGTTGGTCTCGAACTGCATACGAACGTCCGCGGGCTTC
Organism: Thermoleophilaceae bacterium; assembly: GCA_013811765.1. Classification (GTDB taxonomy): domain Bacteria; phylum Actinomycetota; class Thermoleophilia; order Solirubrobacterales; family Thermoleophilaceae; genus JAAYBF01. Next base: position 3,297 of record JACCUO010000015.1, read on the forward strand.
ACCGACTCGACGGCGCCCGACTGGCTGTAGCCGGCGTTGTTCACGAGCGCCCCCACGGCTCCCTCCGCCTCCTCGACCGCCGCCACCGCACTCCGCATCGAGGCCTCGTCGGTCACGTCCAGGGCGAGCGTACGGCAGCCGGCGCTCTCGAGATCCCGTATCGATTCGATCCTTCTGGCGGTGGCATACACCGTGTGGCCCTTCGCGGCCATGCGCTCGGCGGTGGCGCGCCCGATCCCGGTCGAACAGCCGGTGATCAAGACCGCCATGGATGGCTCTGCCATTTGTCCTCTCCTCCGCGTTCCGGGCACCGCCAGCGTAGTGGCTGATACCTCGTTCCACGAGGCGATCGGGCCAGCGAACGAATACCCTGCCCGGAGTGAGCGGCTCTCCCATAAGAGGGTCCGCGCTCCAGCCGGGGGCCGAGGACGTGCAGCCGGTTGCCAACGAGACGCGCGACCGCATCATCACCGGCATCGTGACCGGCGTTCCGGTCCTCGCGCTCGGGCTCGTGTGCTGGCAGCTGTGGGAGAGGGCGCTCGACTGGCAC